>CAZJWE010000006.1:0-43796 GCA_964549265.1 uncultured Bacteroidales bacterium
TCTATGAAAAATTCTGAAAATTTTGATGCAAAGGAATTATTAGAAGTCCCCTATATTTAATCAGTATTTTAGGTCCTGTAAAAATATTTAACCACTAAAATAAGGGTAGTACCAAAAATATAAATGCTCAATCAGTATCTGGGTTAATACTTAAAGATGCTATACGATCTGCCGTTACAGGAAACGTTTGTGAAACCTTCAGCAATCTTCAGACTGATTCCTTCACCCATTAGTTTTTTCAGTTTACCGGGATTCTTTAATGCTATATTCACCTCTACTTCTTCTGCAGATGGGTTGAGAATAACCAAGATGTTTTCATCATCCAGGCTCCTGGTATAAATGAATGGGTATTCATAGGGTTCGGCATACAAAGGGGTGAAATTGGCATATGCCTGCAATGCCTTCTCGTTGCTTCGAAGGTGCATGAGCTGTTGAGTCTTTTTCAATAAGCTGTTTTCTTTTTTTAACTGGTCTGCTACCGTGGGAGAATTGGGTGAACGATCCTGTGGCAGGTAAAGTTCTTCTTTCGCGGCAGTTGAGAATCCATAATTTTTCGTGTTGTCCCATTGCATTGGGGTGCGGTCTCCAGCCCTGGTTTCATATGCGCCTTCCATTGTTTCTTCATTTTCAAATTCTACCTGGGGCATGCCTATTTCATCGCCATAATAAAATATCGGTACGGTGGGAAATGTCATCAGGAAAGCATACATAATTTCAAGATCGGTATCGTCGCGCCCGTAACTTTTTGCTCGTATCATGTCGTGGTTATCTACCTGAAGGATCATATACCCTTTGTCATCAACTTTTTGGTTCGATTCCTTAAAGTAATCCACAAAAGCGGCAATGTTTCCTTTACCTTCCGGTTCAAAGAAATTGTAAACCGTGTCGGTACGATTAATCCACTTTTTGTGGAACAAATCGAAATAGGGGGCTTGCCAATGAATATAATCGCCATGAAAACCGGCTTCAATGGCTTTTACCGGATCTGACCATTCCGATACCAGAAACTTGTCCGGGTATTCTTTATCAAGCATCTCGCGCACTTCGAGCCAAAAATCTTTTCCGGCACTATGAGCCATATCTACCCTAAAACCGTCTGCACCCATATCAAGCCAGAAGCGCATTATTTTCTTCATTTCATCCTTAAGGGCCCTTACATCCGGATGATCGGTTGTAAGTTGCCAATCATATTTGATTTCATCCTTTGGAAAACCATAATTTAAACGTGGCTGACACCAGTAAAAATTGATCATAAACTGACCGTTGCGTTCAGCATAGCCTTGTATGAATTTACCCGGGTAATCTTTGTTGGGATTGGGACGTGGCCAGGTATGGTCAGTCCAGATGTACCAGTTTTCGTATTTTGGTTCGCGGTTAACAGATGCCTTAAACCATGGGTGCTCAATAGAAGTATGGCCGATAACCAGGTCAATGATTACCTTCATGTCCCTTTCATGGGCTTCCTTAAAAAGTTTTTTTGCCGTTTCGTTGGTGCCATACCTGGGGTCAACTTTATAATAATCCGCTACATCATATCCCGCATCACAAAACGGGGATACATAAAATGGATTGAACCACATGGCGTTTACGCCCAGATCTTTTAAATAATCCAATTTGGAAATAGCGCCTTCCAAATCGCCAATGCCATCACCGTCCGAATCATTGAATGACTGGGGGTATATTTGGTAAAAAACGGATGAGTGAAGCCACTCGGGAACGTTTGGTTTTTTAACATCATCATTTGTGCTTTGTGCAAACAATACATTTGTAATCAATAAACAAAGTATTGAAATTGAATGAATTAGTTTGTTGGTCATAGGATTATCGTTTATGATTGAATAATAATATACATGTTGGATTAATCCGGGAAATTGATCATTTCATAATCTCCTTTTATGGCAGGGTTTTGTTCTTTTCTGCCACTTGCATTAATTCCGGTTAATTCTTCGAGCAACATAAATTGCATTAAACCGCCCCAGCCATAAGCAGCGGTGCCAATGCCCTCACCGGTTATTCCGGAATAATTTTCGTGCAGATTGCCATGTTTTTCCCATTCGTCTTGTGCCATTTTTGCACTGGTTAGAACAAAATCGGCCACTATTTCATCAGAAGCATATTTTTTTAGCCCAAGGTATACCAAATAATTGGTAGGAGGCCATATACGGCCGCGCCAGTAACCTTGTCCAGGGAACGACGGATCGTCTCTTGATACAGTGGGTATCACATAATCTCCCCAAAACAGTGTTGTATCCAGCATGTTATTCATCAGCCGGGCTGCACGTGCAGAATCCGGTGCTCCAGAAATCAGTGGGTAAAACAGCATGGGTGTCAAACGTTCACTGAATAAGCTACCGGAATGCTTTGTTTCTTCTGTCCATAAGATTTCAAACGGGATGTCGCCGGTATAGGTCATGCTTAGCTGGTATTCTTTGCCTTTTTCAAGGTATACTGGTTCACTGATGAATTCTGTGATCCAAAAGACCCTGTTGTCTATAAGCTTTTGGTCGTCAACTTCCATTATTACCCCGGTTTCTTCGGGCGTGTAAAAGAAATACACGTTCGACTCCTTTGGGCTGATGGTAGCGGTAAATTTAACAGGTATCTCATGTTGGAAGGCATAATCCACTTCTTTTTTGCCCATAGAAAGTGAATTTATTGTTTTACTGATTTTTTCACCTTCTTCATTGGTATAGCTCATGGTGATGCCATCCTTAAAAATGCTGCTGTTGATTTTTTGAAAATTTTCTTTCTTGGGTTTCCTCGAGTATTCATCCCAGTATTTGTTGCAATACATGCCCTTTTCTTCGTTCCAGAGAACTTTATTAATGTTGGCATTCATCTCTTCAACATCGTTTCTGAGTCTTTTTGCATCTTCGGTTTTACCTAATTCTTCTGCAATATAAGATAGATATAATGCATCAGCAGCCCAGATGGCGCTCAGGCCAACCATGTCCAATTCCATGGTACGCGATTCGGTGTTCATCCTTACATCGTCGAACATAGGGCTGTTATCGAGCAGCTCGTATTTGGCGCCTTGCAGCCAGGTGCCTATTTCTGTTCCACCTTCCAATATCCCATTTTGGTTGCCGTCGCGGTAGGGCAACCCGTTTTCGGGCCTGATGCTGAACCACCAATCATGCCATTTTAGCAATTGGGGGTATACTTCTTCAAGGAAAGCACGGTCGGGCTGGTACTCATGTATCTTCCAAACACAAATGGAACCCACCGGGTATTGAGACCTGTCATTGGTATTTCGGGCCGTGTCATTTCCGATCGTATTGTTAGGTACAATGCCAATGGGTGTTTGATGCGTCAAAATAGCCCTTACCGATTCTTTTGCCCCTTCCGGGTCTTCCATGGCGGCAAGCATGGCATGAAAAAAGGTGTCCCAACAAAACAGGCGTTGGTCATAAAATCCGCACCATCCACGGTTTACCACATAACCAATATGTTTTGTTTGCGTACCATAGACCCGCGAGTGATTCAGGTGGTTGGATACGGCCTCCCATATTTCTCCAAAAGGCGTTTTGAGTTTAAAGCGTGATACATTGTATGCGTGCATTTTTTGATTCAACCTGTCATCAATTTGTTCGGTAGTTAATGTTGCATTGCCTCCGCCGGCATAAAAGTAAATAGGGTCTTCTTCTGAAACAGAATAATTAAAAGCCACTCCGGTATAATTATCGTCACCGGGTATATCGATCTTTCCCTGTGTAATCTTTTCCGCCAAATCTTCCCTGTCTTTTGTTGTGGCAACCTGATATACCGGCTTTTTGTTTAACACGTTTAATTTCCACACCGGATTCTTGGATGAAGGGTTTTCTCCCCCAACAATTTTATTATCTGAAATTTGGTAATGGACAATAGGCAGTCCGGGCCAAGCCTGCAAAGCCTCAAGTACGACTTCGTCCTGTTTTTCGGCATAAATTTTTCCAACAGCACCAGTGCCATCATCTAATCTTGACCATTCCAACCAGATGATGTTTCCATCGTCTGTGGTAAATCCATTTTTATTGAATGTATAGTCTGGTGATGAAGCTCCGTATTTTTGTCCGGATTCATTTTCCAGCAGGTCACGGTGATCAAGAAAATCAGCCATGTATTTATTTTCATTGTCTATATAACCTAATCTAAACAAAAATACTTGTTCTGCTTTGTTGATAAAGGTTATGCCATGCATTACATCCGGGAAGAAATACCCGATTTTAAATGTTGTGTTTTTTTGAAGCGTAAATCCAAATAGAATTGCCACAATCAATGGCACATAAAAGATTTTTTTCATATGTTTATAATTTGATTTTTAAAGGTCATATGGAGCTCGCCATGAGTTTAATTATCTAAATAGTTTTTTAATAATCATGTGGGTGTGTGTCAAAAATTTTATCATGGCTCGGTTCATATGTTCAATAGTTAAAAAATTAATGTTATAACACAAAATAAAACAATTTTTTTCAATTAATCATCCTGAGCCTGGTTGTAATTTATTGTTTCTTTGAGTTTTTGGTATTCTACGTCCTGTACAATAGAATTATTGTCAATAGCCAAGCCTGCAGCAGCTCCTGCTGCTTCGCCCATCATCATAAACACAGGTTCCATGCGGATAGATCCGTAGGCAGAATGAGAAGCCGACATACATACAGGCACCAACAAGTTTGTACATTCTTCCTTTTTTGGTACAATGGCTTTGTATGATATGGGATAGGGAACCAGGGGCCATTTCTGAAAATCACCTTCAAAAATATGATTTTATTATGATTTTTGAACACTCATAACATCGTTATTATTTTATCATGTGATATGATGATATGAAATGGTATATATTGACATGAGAGGGATGCAATGTTTCAGATAAAATATGGATAATCACATAGGAATACTGTGTACATTAATTATCAAAAACAAATTTTTTTAGTTTATTTTTTTATATTTTTGGAATTCACATACGATGTTCACTAAAAAATCCATACCATGAATATTAAAAGTATTTCATATTTATCTATTATTTCATTATTTACGGGTTGTCAGACCCAACAACAGCAAAAAGAAGAAAACCTGGGGGATATTGAGTTCAACTATCAACCCAATATCCTTTGGATCAGTGTTGAAGATATTGGTTGTTATTTATCTTGTTATGGCGATTCTACAGTCAAAACACCTAATATTGAACGGTTGGCAAAGGAAGGAGTGATTTTTGACAATGCTTACGCAACAGCTCCTGTATCTTCGGCCAGCAGGTCATCTATTATAACAGGAATGTATTCAACCAATATGGGGACAGCGAATCATCGGACCTATGGTGTAGATATTCCTGGCGAAACCAGGCCATTCACTGCATATTTGAGGGAAGACGGATATTACTGCACCAACAACCCCAAAGAAGATTATAATTTCACGACCCCTGAAGAAGCATGGGACGAGTCAGGATTTTCAGCACACTACTATCATAGAAAAGATAAAAATCAGCCGTTTTTTGCGGTTTACAATATAATGGCCAGCCACGAATCTCAGATATGGTGTAATGCATGGGAACACCTTACGGTGGAACCCAATTCTGTGCGGATACCAGCATATTTTCCACAGGATAATAAAGTCATCAAAAAAGATGTTGCCAGGAAATATGCCAACATTGAATTGATGGACTTATATGTTGGACAAAAACTGGATATGCTTGAAGAGCAAGGACTACTGGATAGTACCATCGTGGTGTTCTGGAGCGACCATGGGGGGGTGCTGCCCAGGGAGAAAAGAGCACCCACGAATACCGGTTTAAAAGTGCCGATGATTATCCGGTTTCCAAATATGGCGCTGGCCGGGACAAGGAATAACGAACTCGTGAGCCTTATGGACTTAGGGCCTACCATGCTTTCTTTGGTTGGGATAACCAAACCATCTCATATGCATGGAAAAGTAATTGCCGGGAAAGACAAGGAAGAGCCACGAAAATATAGTTATGGTGCAGCAAACCGAATGGATGAATCAAATGACCTTTCGCGTTCGGTAACAGATGGGAGATACAGGTACGTTCGGAATTATTTTTCTGAATTTCCGGGGTTTAAACACCTTCAATACCGGTTTAACATGAAAATGATGAAAGAACTATTCAACATGTATAAGCAGGATAAACTGTCGGGATTTGCCCGTGATTGGTTTTCAGAAAATAAGGCTGTAGAGGAATTATATGATACCAAAACGGATATTGATGAAGTGAATAATCTTGCCGGGGATCCTGAATATTCGGAGAAGCTTAAAGATTTACGGAATGCATTAAACGACTGGCAATCTAATATACATGATGTTTGTCTGATACCACAGGGTGAATTATATGCCATGCAGGAAAAATATAACATGCCTGTAACTGATTATTTAGAGCAAAATAGTAATTACTATAAACAAATTTTGGCGGCAGCCAATCAATCAATATTTCCAAAAGAGAATATCAATAGTTTATTGGAGGCACTGAATGATTCCATCTCATCTGTCAGATTTTGGGCAATTAGAGGCATCGGCAGGCTGGGCAAAGAAGGTAAATCGTATTCCACTGAGTTGATGAAATTCAAAGAAGATCCTTCGGTTTCCGTACAGGCTTCATTGGCATGGACATTCAATGAAATAGGCATGAGCCAGGAGGCCCTGGGCCTATACCGAAAAATATTAAATATTGATCATGAAGACACCCCGGATTCGGATATGATCTATTATGCAAAATTATTAGCAATGAATGATTTATTGTACAATAAAACAATAGCCAAACAACTTGAAGGGAAGATCTCTTACATTGCAAAAAATGTGAATTACAGATTAAAGCAAGCAGCAGAAAATGTGTTGAAGGAATTGGAATAGAAAAAAAAGTATTCTGGCATGATTTACGGACTGAGGAAGGATGTACAAGAATCACTCAAATCTTATCATATCTGCTAGTTGTAAAAAGTAATCCGTTGACCAAATGTCAATTTCATCTGGTTTTGGGATGAACGGTAACACATCGGCCTTTACTTTATTTATACCGGTCCGTTCGATCTTTTCCTTTAAGAGTTTTATAAAATATTTTTTTGTGAATTCTTCATCAGTCACTTTTTCGGTTTGTTTTACCCTTTCTTTTAAATGGGCAAAATCAAGGGATTGGTTATTTCTCACGTACCATTCAAAATCATACCAATCACGGCCTTTTACCCTGTTTTTCCAGTTCCTGAAAAGCAATGCATGCATTTTCCCGGCGTATAATCCCGGGATCGTGTAACATCTTGTCATAAATGAAAATGGTAACAACAATAACCGGTATTCTGTATTGAAATGTAAAGGTGGGTTTTTATCAACTTCAATTTTAATTTTAACGGAACGCTCTGTTTTAAAGGCTACATCATACATTTCGGTATTGTCCTTTAAAAAGGCTGATTCGACTTGGGAATAAAACTTTTTGGCTTTTTCGGATATTTCCACTTTTCTGCCAATAGCAGAAAATTCTTCGATAATAGCATCAAAATGCTTTTCAAGGGTAAAGGTTTTATCTTCTTCAAGTAATGAAAAATCCATATTTTCCGAAAAACGGTTTATTCCATGAAAAATCCGTAAACATGTTCCACCATAAAATGCCGCGTGGTTAAAAAAACCTTCCCTGTAAAGTGCAGCAAGGGTTACTTGCTGCATTATTTCATGGATCGCGTTTAGCTCATCATCCCTGGTCTTGATAGTATAATGGCTGTACATTTGATCGAATATGGTACTCATGTTATGATTGTTTTTTTTTTATAAATTTTGCAAGATATTGCATATCTTGTCTTTTATACCCCCTGCCAGCGCATTCTTGAATAATGTTGGTATTAAGGTTTAAAATGGCTTCTTCGTCAAAACGAAGGTCTTCAAAAAGGTATTCTCCAACCGATTTAAGTGATTGTAACCTAAGCCCGGAAGTATTAAAAATAAGGTCGCACAGCGCTTTTTCGGGGCCGGCTATCATATAGGCATATGAGTTTTTTATTATTTCGAGCCTTACCCCTATAGGATAATAAGCCTCGGGGACATGAATGTATAGATAATGCCCCAGGGGTGTATCATATGCTTTTTTTCTTTTAAGGGTAGCAGATTTTATAAGATATACCCTCTCTGGAATGAGGCCATAATACGACAGGGCGCTTTCAAATGAAACATAGGAAGGGCCCCGAAGATGGTTGGCGATTAATTCGCGCGATAAACTTTGGCCTGTAACGCTTCTGGGAACAGTGTATAATCCTCTTTTTAGCCGCAGAAGCTCTCCCTCTTTGGTTAAACTCCTGAGTTTATCTTTTGGTGATCGGTATTCCACCATGCTTTCTTCCAACATATTTGGTGTTACAGGAATAATATTATATGTTCTTCCATCTTCCATGCTACAAATATAACAAATTTTGCATAAATAATCGAATTATTGCCTGTTTTCTATGCAAAATTTGTTAATATTTGTGTATTTTACCATGCTTACTTTATAACAGACATTAGTGTTTGTCTTTCTTATTTAACCACTTTTGCAACGTTTAATTTTATTCTATAGTCAGGACAAATAAAATAGTCAAAATACATCTTCCCCGTAATGAAGCTGTTTGATTTTGTGAAAGTTTGGATACTCGCAGTCCTTTTTCTTTACCTGATTTGATGATAGAACCCTGATAATTTAGTCAATTTGAATGTTATTTTTCAGGGTTGGATTTTTATGTTGAGTAACTATAAAGACAAAAGATTATAGATAAATTCCGATGGCTCTATTCCAATAAATAGATGTTATATTATTAAAAGCAATATTTTTATATTATTCAGCAATATTTACGGGTCACGATTTTACATCTAACTGTATATTTGTAAAATATAGAATATTGAATTGCAATAAATAAAAACAATATCTTGTAAATCTACAAATAAAAGAACAGCAATCGATATTGATTAGAAAATAAACATTAAGAACTTAAAAAATAACAAATGAGCAATTTATCAAAACAACCAGAAAGGTATTACAAAGGTGATGCATGGACAATAGTAGAAGGAGGATTTGACCCGGCAAGGCAACGGGTTTCGGAATCAATATTTAGCCTCGCGAATGAATATTTCGGGGTAAGAGGGTATTTTGAAGAAGGATACTCAGGAGACCATCTCCTGGGCAGCTACTTTAATCATTTGTATGTGTACCTGGATGTTAATTACCCCCAGATATTTAAAGGATTCGTAAAGAAGGAGACAGGAATGGTCAACGCAGTGGACTGGCTCTATACACGGATAAGCATTGATGGTGAACAACTTGATTTGGCTACATCAACATTTTCAGAGTTTAAACGAATGCTTGACATGAAGAACGGCATTCTCTACCGATCTTTTACCTGGGAGCTACATGACGGGAAAAAAATAAAAGTACAATTCGAACGATTTACCAACCTGGACAATACTAAAACAGCAGGGCAAAAAATTTCGCTCTCCCCCTTAAATTTTTCCGGAAATGTAGAAATTAGCCTTGGGCTTGATTTTAATACCGTCTACGAATTGGCGTCTGGATGGGACCAAACCAAAGAGGGAGGCGTTGATTCTGAAGCACAACATAAAAATTTTTGGATAGAACAAAAAAAATCTGCCCACGATGATGTTTACGCCATACAATCGAAGACATTAACCACGGATCATCAGTTATTTTCAGCTTTTAAACTCGAGAGTAATTCCAATATTGAATCCCGAACAATAGAACAGGAAAATTTTATCGGGGTAAATATTGATCAACATATTCGGCAGGGCGAAGAATTTGAACTCAGGAAAACAGTACTGAATTACTGGGAAAAACAGGAAAATCCTGGCCACGTCTGGGAAAAAGGAATTCAATTACTCAAAGAGGTACAATTGGATTACAACCAGCTCCTTAACAATCACAAAGTCAGGCTTGCCAGCGCATGGAAAACCATGCAGGTTGACATTGAAGGAGACCAGGACGTGTTGCAGGGAATACAATTTTCAACATTTCATAATTTTCAAACATATCATGGAGAAAGTTCTGATTTTAATGTTCATGCAAAAGGATTTTCAGGAGAAGTTTATGCAGGTTGGATATGGTGGGATAGTGAAACGATCGTACTTCGTTTCCATTTATTCACCAACCCGCAAGCTGCAAAAAACATGTTAATGTATAGGTATAAAAAGTTACCTATGGCATTGGATCGGGCAAAGGAACTCGGACTTAAAGGAGCCAAATACCCAATGGCTTCAATTACCGGAACCGAAGATTGTGGCACCTGGCAACATGTCGACCTCGAGGTACACGTTAACGGAGCAATATTTTACGGGATATGGCAATATGTAAATACTACTGGTGACAAAGAATTCTTGTACAATGAGGGAATCGAAATGCTCATTCAGATAAACCGGTGCAATGCAAGCTGGGGCGAATACGGTTCTAAAACAGGTTTATTTGGCCTCTTCGGGGTTATGGGCCCTGATGAACAGCATATGATGGTGAACAACAATTGCTACACGAATTTTATGGCTAAGAAGTCATTTGAATTTGCCATTGAAACGCTTCAAAAAATGAAAACAAAATCTCCTGAATCATATAATAAAATTGTTGCCAAGACCGGCTTAAGCCAAAATGAGTTGAACGAATGGAAACAAATGGCATGCAAGATGAAATTACCACGTGATGAAGAATCAGGGATATATGAACAACACGATGGGTATTTTGATTTACCCCATGTTGACTTAAAAAATTTTCCGAATGATCAAATTCCCATCACCAAACATTGGCCTTATATTAAAATATTCAGATATAATATCATAAAACAAACCGATGTCCTGAATATGTTTTACTTTTTTAACCAGGAATTTTCCATGCAGGAAAAACAGGCTAATTACGAGTTTTATGAAGCACGAACCCTTCACGAATCATCGCTTTCGCCATCTGTACATGGCATTCTGGCCATTGAATTGAAAAAACTTGATGATGGATACGATTTTACAAAATATGCTGTACGACTTGATATTGACAATTACAATAGAAATACCGAACAGGGTTTGCATGTATCTGCTGCCTCAGGTGCCTGGGCAATCATGATTCATGGCTGGGCAGGAATGAAAATTGACGGCGATATACTTACCTTTAATCCTACCATATGGAAAGGATGGAAATCGTATGCAGTAAGAGTTGTATATCAAAATGCATTAATTAAAATAAGTGTTGATCAAACAAAAGCTGTATTTGAACTGCTTGAAGGAGCCGAGAATTTGCGACTGAAAATATATGATACCATCCATTTACTCTCCAAAGAGGGTGTAGAAGTAGATTTACAAAATGGCTAGAATAACAAAATATGAACCGAACATGAATTTATGTGATTCTAAACTAAATACACGAACATGATTATTAATGATCTATATAGACTGCACATAGTCAATAAATTAAACTCATGGCGAGCTGCATCTGACCATTAAAAATAAAAAAATAAACAGATGAGTATAACAGGTAAAATAAGTGCTGTAATTTTTGATTTGGATGGCGTGATTGTGTCTACAGATGAATATCATTACCTTGCATGGAAAAAAATTGCCGATGAGGAAGGCATATTTTTTGACCGGAATATAAATGAACGATTGCGAGGGGTCAGCCGCATGGAAAGCCTCTCGATCCTGCTTGAAAAAGCAGATAAAACATACAACAAGGAAGAGATGTTCATCTTAGCCAACCGAAAAAACGAAATGTACAAGCAAACGTTATTCAACCTTACTCCGGGAGACATCCTGCCGGGCGTAAAGGAAAACTTAACAGCGTTAAAAAATGAGCATATAAAAATGGCCATTGCTTCATCAAGCAAAAATACACCTGCCATATTGAAATATATTGGTATGGAAAGCTTTTTTGATGCTGTTGCTGATGGCAATCAGATCAGTAAAAGTAAACCGGATCCGGAAGTATTTCTTTTGGCTGCACAAAAACTAAATAAATCCCCGAACGAATGTCTTGTTGTGGAAGATGCAGATGCCGGTGTATTGGCTGGAAAAAATGGAGGAATGAAAGTATTGGCTGTAGGCAGTGCTGCCAGGAATACACAGGCCGATTTTTGCGCCACAGGGTTGAATGAAATAAACATTTTACAAATGATAAATCCGGTTTGTAACAAGATATAAACATCTTCAATAAATAATTTGTCGCTTAACCATAGGAAAATTATTCATGACAGGTTAAAAAAAACGATTTTAAAAGAACGTTTTATAAAAAAAACACTGTTGTCCGATAAAAAAAATTAAGAGCAGGAAGATATTGCTATCTTCCTTGCTCTTTTTTTGTAGTTTTGTGTTTCATCACAAAAATAAAGTACATGGATTAAAGACGTTATAAATAAACAAATAGAGATAATTGACAGCTCTACCATTAGTCTTTTCAAGGATATTCTTAAATGTGTTGGACTTTCAATGCAATAGGCATGAATCAGGAAGCCCTGGGTTTATACCGAAAAATATTAAATATTGATCATGAAGACACCCCGGATTCGGATATGATCTATTATGCAAAATTATTAGCAATGAATGATTTAACAAAATGGACTTTTGTGGAAACCAATGAGATTAATGTACCCATGGCTTCTACGGCCGTGGTTATTGGTGAAGACTTGTATTATCTGGCTTCAATGCCTGAAGGGGATAAGCCGGTTTTTAAAGCCATTGATCCCAAAAGAGGAAAGTGGACTATTTCAGATTCCCTCGATTTGGATTTTAGGCTTTGGGACCCTGATTTTTTGTTGGATGATGATGGCAAATTGTATTTGTATTGGGGATGTTAGCCCAAATTCCGAACCCATGTACGGAATAGAACTTGATTACAAAAAAGAATTTAAATCTATAGGTAAACCCGTGGAATTGTTTTGGGGACACCCTGATAAACATGGTTGGGAATAAAAAGGTAAAAACAACGAAGATACCATCAAATCACCATGGATAGAAGGCCCAACCATGATAAAACATAATGGATTATATTACCTTCAATATGCTGCACCAGGCACTGAACTAACCACTTATTCAGATGGTACGTATGTTTCTGATAACCCCTTGGGGCCTTACTTATACCAAAAACACAATCCTATATCATATAAACCCGGTGGATACATAAGGGGTGCCGGCCATAGTTGCACTTTTCAAGATAAACATGAAAACTATTGGCATATATCAGCACAGATTATTTGCGATAAACATATGACAGAACGAAGATTAGGAATTCATCCATTGTTTTTTGACAAAGATAGTATTATGTACACATCCACACGGTTTGGCGATTACCCCATGATAATCCCGGGTAAGAAAATTGAAAAACCAGAAGATGTTTTCCCGGGATGGATGCTCCTATCTTACAACAAACCTGTTGAAACTTCCAGTGCCATTGATTCATTCCCTGCTAAAAACATCGTGGACGAAAATATCAAAACCTTTTGGGCCGCCAAATCAGGCGATAAGGGGGAATGGGCAATGGTTGACCTTGAAGAAGAATACTCGGTAAATGCAGTTCAGCTAAATTATTTTGATTATCAAACGGGTGTAACCAACCGCGATAGCAGTGTGGTATATATTAAATACTTACTGGAAGCATCGAACGATAAACAAAACTGGAAGGTCCTTGCCGACAAAAGGGAAAATAAAACAGATATTCCCCATGATTATATACAATTAGAAAAACCCCAAAAGTTCAGGTACCTGAAGCTTACCAATTATCTCATCCCTGGTGGGCATTTTGCACTTTCAGGTATTCGGGTGTTTGGAAAAGGAAACGGTAAGGAACCTGCAAAAGTTGAAGGTTTTAAAGTGGTAAGAAACAAGAAAGACCCAAGAATGGCAACTATAACATGGCAAGAAGTTGAAGAGGCAGACGGCTACAATATTTTAATGGGGATTGCACCTGACAAACTATACAACACCGTACAGGTTGGCAAAGAAGACTCAAGGACTTTACGGAGTTTGAATATTGGGCAACCGTATTGTTTTGCCATTGAGGCTTTTAATAAGGATGGGGTTTCTGAAAGGAGCGTGAATAAGATAGTTAAATAACTAAATATAATAATTATGATAAAAAAAAGGTGCCAACATGGTTGAGATTGTTGTTTAGCAATATAAAACGTTCCTTTTTGACCCCCAATATGAATATTTAGACGTGGATGGAAAAGTTGTATCAAAAGACATTACGCTTGGTGCAAGTCAGGTTAAGGGTTTGTTTTATTTCTAAATGTTGTAGGTGTTATTCCTTTTCTTTCTGCAAATTTCCTAATAAAATAATTGGCACTATTAAAACCGCATGCCATTGCAATTTCGGCAATTGAAAAATCGGTGTTTTTTAATAATCCCATGCTTTTTTTTATTCTTAGGTTGGTGACGTACATTAATGGAGATACTCCCATCTGTTCCTTGAAAACCCTGCAAAATTGCCTTCTGGATAGATTAGCCTCCATAGCAATTTCATCAAGCAAAAATTGGTTGATATAATTTTTTTCCATAAAAGCAATAGCCTTGCTTATACGGTGAACTTTATGGCTTAAAACGTTGTGTTTCCTCGAATACTCACGGCAAATATTCACGATGACCATATTAAACAAAGAGCTAACCACGGTCTTGAACCCGGGGGGTTTATTGTTGTATTCACTATATATTTGGTCCAGTATTTTTTTTGTTTCCTGTAGTTTTTCATAATCAAGATTTAACCTGTTCTTAAACCCCCAGTCTTTTTTTGAAAAAGGAGGAAGTACAAAAAGTGTTTGATAACCTTCCAGTATAGATATGTCCTGATTGTGAAATCGGAGAAGCTCTTTATGAAACAGGATGTTATACATGGCAATATTGTGAAAATTTATAAATTCGTGTGCAATATTCTCTTCTTTAATCAAAAAAACATCTCCTGCAGCTATTTCATATCGGCATCCATCAACAAGTTGGCTTCCTGTCCCTCTCAGAATGAAAGCAATTTCCATGAAATCGTGGACATGCTCAGGAAGAGGCTCATTATTTTCCCCATATTGGATATGGAAGGGGAAGTCATGGTCTTCTATATAATTATAATGTTTGAAACATTTCATTCTTTCAAAGTGTAAAATTAGTCCCTATTGTGCTATTTTATGGCTCAATATACAAATTTTTATCGGATTTTTCAATTTAAATTTGTATTTAAAAAGACAAATATTTTCATTTTTCAATTAATAATAGCAAATGATTCCATTTATAAAAAAGGAAGTAAAAGCATTTGATACTTTTGATAAAGATGGGAAGCGACTTATTATAGTGAATATCCTGTATGCAATGGTATTCCCTTTTATTATATTGTTTTCAACAGCTTTTGTAAACCGTACTACAGGAGATCAGGTTATCGCAATTGTAAATGGGATTGGTTTTGGAATAGGGCTAATTTTGGGAAACTATACAAATGGGACATTACTTCGCAAGAAAGCTGATATACGCTGGCTTTTTGCAGGAGGCATGTTTTTAAGTATCGCTTCCACTTTCTTAATGATGCTTTTTGTTGACCATACCATTGGATTTTATATCTTTTTTTATGGTATGTTTTCAGGCTTTGGTAGTGGATTGTATTGGTCGAACAGGCAATATTTATCGTATCTGGTTACCAATGAAGAAAACCGGAATTTTTTTGCCATCATTGATCAGTTTTTTATTATTTTTTTTAATGCATTGATCCCGTTTTTCTTCGGTACCATCATTATCATGTTTGGACGAAGAACAGGTTTGTTTGATGAGATACAGGCGTATCGTGGAGTTGCAACTATAATGGTTTTTATGATAATATACGCCGTGGTATTGGTTTTAAAGAGCGACTTTAAATCGCCCGAAATGAAACGTTTTACATTTTGGCGGTTTTGCAAACAGTGGAATATTCACAGAATCCTTGTGGTTTTAGTGGGCTTTGCACAAAGTGGCTTCATGTATTTTATTTACTTATTAATTTTGAATGTGGCTGGAGACGAAACTGTGCTCGGGAAGATTGAGCTTACTACCGCGTTGGTATCTGTTGCAGTTATTTATATTTTGGGACGGGTAACCGCTGCAAAACACAGGGCTACACTTATGCTGATAGGCGCTATTGTAGTCACCCTCGGAGGAACAATTGTTTCTGTTACAATTGAAAACAATGAAATGATATTTTCCTTCATGAAAGTATCTTTCTTGGGAGTCATAGCAATGAAAGTATGCCAAGTCATAGCTGAGCCAATCATTAACATCGCTTATGCTTCAACCAATCTTTCTGATATTGAGAAGGTTTCTAAAACTGAAAAACGAGTTGGATACACGTATATTTTTGATAATGAAATATTCATGAATTTAGGGCGGACTCTTGGAGGTGTGTTGTTTATTATTATAAATTATGCATTTTCTCCAATGTCTGCGTTACAGTATATTTTTATTATTCTCGGGCTATTCCAGGTTTTATCATCCGTCCTTGTGAAAAAACTTACAGCAATCAGGGTGACTTAATAACATATTTTTAAAAAAATTGTAATACTTAAAATATTATTTTTATGGCAACAAATTTTAAAAAGGACGACTGGAAAAAACTTTCGGTAAAAGAAAAAATAGGACAAACTTTTGTTTATATACCAGATCCGGAAGTTGAGTTCAAGCAATATGGAAGCTTGGAGAAATTTTTGGCAGAAAACCCTATAGGGGGCATGTTCTCGCTTAATAGGGAAGGTGAAAATTATTCGGCAAAACTATTGGAACGTTATAAAAGATACCTTAATGCATCACGCGTACCTTTATTTCATGTTGATGATATGGAATCGGGGGCAGGTTCTAATATTGAAGACTTAACCTTTCTTCCTCATATCATGTCATTGGGCGCAGCAGATAGCGAAGAGCTGGCTTACAATTACGGCAAAGCTACCGCCCTTGAAGCACGTTGTGCAGGTGTAAAATGGGCCCTAACCCCTGTTGCAGATTTGGCTTTGAACCCCATCAACCCAATGACCAATCGGCGGGCTGTTTCCGATGACCCTGAATTGGCAGCAAAAATACTCGCGCAAATTGTAAAAGGGATGCAAGATCATGGGCTTGCAGCAACATTAAAGCATTTCCCCGGAGATGGGGTCGATTTTCGCGATCAGCACCTTGCCACCACCTGCAATGGCCTTACTATGGAGCAATGGTGGGAATACAGCGGACGAATATTTCAGGCTTGCATTGATGCGGGTGCATATGCCATTATGCCTGGGCATATCTCCCTGCCCGCTTACCAAAAAGAAACAAAAGACGGCTTATACCTTCCCGCGACATTATCAAAAGAGCTTCTTACAGACCTGTTAAAGGGAGAAATGGGATTCAAAGGGGTCATCGGTTCAGATGCTTTGGTAATGTCAGGGTTTAAAGGGTATTATACCGATGAGCAGGCAGAAATTGAAGGCTTTAAGGCTGGTTGTGATGTGATGATTTGGGCAACCCCAAATTATGTGCAAAATATGATGAAGGCCGTTGAAAGTGGAGAAGTTTCGATGGAACGCCTTGATGATGCGGTAAAGCGCGTATGGAACATGAAGATGAAGGTAGGGCTGTTTGATGAAGAATTTGATACAGATACTCCCCTGACTAAAGAAATCAGTACTTTTGCACAACAAACTGCACAACAAACTGCCGAAGGGAGCATCACTTTATTAAGAGACAAAAAAAACATACTTCCATTAAATGCACAGCAACATAAAAAAATCTTACTGGTAGGTGTAGCTACCCAACAAAAGAATTTTGAACCGTTTAAACTATTCAAAGAAGAACTCGAAAAACGTGGAGCAGAAGTTACCTTGCAAAAAAACCTTCGGTTTGAGTCTGATTTGCAATACAAGGATACCATATCCGATCAATATGATTTAATCATTTTTGCACTCAACAGGTACCCGCACCATCCCATTGGGCCACAAAGTTTTTTTGGCGATGAAGCAGAAAGTATATGGTCGGTAAACAGCCTGGACAGGAATAAAACGATAGTGATTTCATTTGGCAACCCGTTTTTCTTTAACGAGTACTTTGAAGCCGTGCATGTATACATCAATGCCTATTCGTCTGTTCCGTCCAGCTTAGAAGCCACTGCAAAAGCTATTTTTGGGGAAATACCTTTCAAAGGAACATCACCTGTGAATTTATCTGTGGATAAATTAAAAATGGCTGTAAATTTATAGTAAATTAGTATACCTTTAATCTATTCGTCTATATTAACACAATTATTCATGGGAGTTGATGAATGATTCTTATTAAAATTTATATTATGAGAAATTTATATTATTTGATCGTTACTCTGCCGTATTTGTTTTGCACAATGTGTACTACAAAAAAGCAACAGGCAAAACCAAATATTATTTTATTTTTTACTGACGACCAGGGATATGCCGATTTGGGCTGTTATGGTGCGGAAGATTTTGAAACACCTAATATTGACCAAATAGCAAAAGATGGTTTACAGTTCACCGACTTTTACGTAGCTGCACCAACTTGCACCCCATCCCGTTTTGCAATAATGACAGGTTGCTACCCTTCCCGGAACTTGAACTCGTTGGATAGGCCTGCCAATGCACTGAAAAACGGGCTGCCTATCGATAAAGTCGATACCTCTATTTACAATGAGTTACAAAGAATGAGAATACGCTATATCCGTGAAAAGGAACCATCTGCCATCTTTTTTGATGTCTGGAGCGGTATAAACTCAAATGAAATGACCGTTGGCGAACTGTTAAAGCAAAAGGGGTATAAAACCGCCGTGTATGGAAAATGGGATCTGGGAAGGGCACGCCAGTTCTATCCTTCTAAACATGGTTTTGATGAGTACCTGCAAACTCCCAATGGGCATGATTTTAGTCCAAGCGTTTCTTATCCTCCTATTATTAAGGGAAAAATGTTTTTCCCACATTTGCCCCTAATTGAAAACGATTCGATTATTGAATATGATCCCGATCCGGACTTTCTCACGAAAAGGTGTACCGATAAAGCCCTTGATTTTATAGATCGAAACCATGAATCACCTTTTTTCATCTACATGCCTTACTTTATGCCGCATGTACCCCTGGGAGCTTCTCCCGAATTCAAGGGGAAATCAAAAAATGGCCTTTATGGCGACGTTATCAGGGAATTAGATCATTCCGTAGGGCAAATACTTGATAAGGTCGATCAACACGGGTTAACCGACAACACGCTTGTTATATTCATTTCCGACAATGGCCCGTTTTTAATATATGGCAACCACGGTGGAAACGCGGAACCGCTCAGGGAAGGCAAAAAAACCAATTTTGAAGGAGGCGTAAGGGTTCCCTGTATCATGAAATGGCCGGGGGTTATCCCTGAAAATAAGGTATGCCGGACACCTGCAATGACCATTGACCTGTTGCCAACTTTTGCCGAGATAACAGGGGCAACACTTCCCAAGCATCCCATTGATGGAAAAAGCATCTATTCCTTATTAAAAAACCCGGAAGAAGAATCGCCACATGAAGCTTACTTTTTCTACAAGGGTGGCGATAACAGCCATGAATGGGACAATTCGGGAATAATTGCAGTACGAAGTGGAAAATGGAAGTTGTTGTACCCAGATACTTTTCCAACACTCGATGGCAAGGAACCAGGAAAAGACGGGGTGCCTGTCGATTATGAAACAGGATCAATAGATACAGCGCTGTTTAACCTGGAGGCGGATATTTCCGAAACAAATAACCTAAAAGATGAGCATCCTGAAATTGTTCAGGAACTCTCAAAATTGGCCGAAGAGTATAACGAGGAATTAATGCAAAACAGGCGCTCGGTAATTTGGATTACAGATAGCACCGTGAACAAATAAAACAATCGTGATTTCCTTTGGTGCCGATTTTTCTTTAATGAATACTTTGAGGCTGTTTATCTTTATTATTTATTTCAACTATTCTTAAAGCGACGGCAAAAGCAATGATTTTTGAAATACCAATCAAGAGCGTATCCCCGGTAATTTATCATTTGATAAAGTGAAGGCTACGGTGCATTTGAAATAATTGTTGAAGTATGTAGAACTTGTGAATCAACCAGGAACTTTTCATAAGTATCCAGATATAACTAGTGCTTGCCCATAAAGTAAAGCCTTGAAATAGAATACTATATCCGCGGGCTTAGGCGCCTTGCATCTACACAAAGTGAATGGCATGAATTTTCCGGGTTATGTATATAAAATTATCTAACCATAGACAAGAGTGCTTCAAAATTATCAGCAGGTATGTATTTTGGAATACTATTACCCGACCCCAGGCCATAGTTTGAATTGTCTTTTGTTTTTTCAATCAAGTGATGAGCCCGTTTTTTAATAGATTCTGGTGTTTGCCTAACCATGAAGTCAATATCAATACCTCCGGCAATGCATATTCTGTCTCCCCACAAATCAATAGCTTGTTCTACAGGGGTTATGTTATCTTCGAAAGAATGTTTGGCATCATATTTTAAATCATCTATAATCACATCCATTATTCCGGCAAGATTTCCGCATGAATGGAGGATAGCTGGCTTTCCTTCATGATGAATGGCTTCAACAATTTTTTTATGCCAGGGAAAAACATATTCCTCCATCATATCAGGCGGAAACATGGTTTGTCCTTTAAACCCCCAGTCATCATTCACCAATACAGCCCCTATGCTTTTTATGGAAGCGATGGTTTTAAAATATTCAAACAACCTGCTGCCTATATTATCAAAGAGTTGTTTAGTCAATTGAGGTTCTAATATATACATATAACACAGTTTTTCATACCCCACCAGATGTATCGCATTTTCTAAAACACCTCCATCCGAACAAGACATAAATTTCATTCCCGAAGGTAAATCGGATTCATATTGATTGAAAATTTCATAATCGAAATTATAAGGATCCGGCCATTGATAAGCGTTAAATGATTTCTCGTCATAAATAAGACGTTGTTCAAACTGTGATCGTGATTCTGCTTCATGTATATCCCCTTTAGGAAATGAAAACCCGTTAAAATGCCCCGGATCCATCATGCAATAATGAAACCCCATGTTGTACCAGGCATCTATAATCATTTTATAGTAGCCGGATGTATGTTTTTTTGCATTTTTATTAATAGAAGCATAATTTCTACAATGATCTTCATGAATGAAAAATTCGGTGAGAATAGTTTCTCCTTTTAATTCACCATTCAAGAGGTTTAAAAACTTGTTAAAATCTTTTTCTTTGTGCATAATCCTATATTATTAAGTCCTGTTAGTAGTGAATTGAATAAATAATTGCGTTATTACAAATATAAGGTAGAGAAATGATTGAATGATTCACAGTATTTGCAAATAATTGAACTATATTTGCAATATAAATAATTTTGCAAATAAAATGAAATAGTTCACTATGAAGCCTGTTCTTGAAAATATTTTCCATGAGAAGGAGGTTATTAAGGCAAGTAAGTATGAACTGCCTTATTTTAACTATCCATATCATTATCATCCGGAATATGAAATTACATATATTGAAGAAAGTGAAGGGACCATGTATATTGGGGATAAAAAAGTTCCATTCGGAAAAGGAGAGCTTACGTTTATAGGCCCTTCAATCTCTCACGCGTGGGTCAATTCCAAAGCGTATTATAAAGGAGATAAAATTGCATCAACAATCGTAATCCAATTCAGCAATGATTTATTTCCTGATACAATGCTTCAAGCTAGAGAATTTTATAGATTAAAAAAACTACTGCACGATTCACACAAATGTATAAAATTTAAGTCTTTAAATAGCAAAAGCTTAACACTGATGAATAAAATATGCAAAACAGGGGAAGAAGAAAGATATGTATTGCTGGTACAACTTCTATTGAATATGGCTTCCATGAATCATGAAAATTATTTGATGGAAAAATATGAGAATAGTAAACATCATAGTAACAGTAGACTGGATAAATTATTAACATACATCTATAACCATTTTCAGGATATCAATTTGGATAAAGTATCGGAAAATATAGGGATGAATAAAAGTGCCTTATGCCGCTATATCAAAAAGCATACCAACAATACATTCAGTGAGTTGGTAAACAAGGTCAGGATAAAGAATGCTTGTATACTTTTGCGTGAAACTGATTTGAGTATCATTCAAATTGCTTTTGATACCGGTTATACAAGCGCGTCTTATTTTATTAGAATGTTTAGAAAGGTCATTGGAAAGGCACCTTCGGAATATCGCGATGAATTTAGTTAATGCCTGTCTCTTATGTAACTACTTTTCCAAAGTTTAGTCTATTTATATTGCCATGAACCGAGCCATGACAAAATTTTTTAAAATCTATATAGATTACGCAAAATCAATAGATTAAACTCATGGCGAGCTTCATAATGACCATTGAACTTAGCGAACTTAGCAAAGCGATTTCATGACCGAAGGGAATAACCGATCTCATGAACGAAGTGAATAAAATTAAATTATAAACATATTAATATAACAGGTGAAATAAGTGCTGTAATTTTTGATTTGTATGGCGTGATTGTATCCACAGACGAGTACCATTACCTTGCATGGAAAAAACTTGCGGACGATGAGAAATATATTTTGACCGCGACATAAATGAACGTTTGCGGGGGTTTAGCCGTATGGAAAGCTTTTTTGATGCTGTTGCTGATGGCAATCAGATCAGTAAAAGTAAACCGGATCCGGAAGTATTTCTTTTGGCTGCACAAAAACTAAATAAATCCCCGAACGAATGTCTTGTTGTGGAAGATGCAGATGCCGGTGTATTGGCTGGAAAAAATGGAGGAATGAAAGTATTGGCTGTAGGCAGTGCTGCCAGGAATACACAGGCCGATTTTTGCGCCACAGGGTTGAATGAAATAAACGTTAAAAAAGTAGTTGCATAAGAAACAAACACTATAAAAAAGCCCCAATTCCATAATTATAGAATTGGGGCTTTTTGTTGATAAACCACTAAATAAACTATCTTACTTAACTAAACTGCTTCTATGTTTTTTTTAATTTTGATCAAAGGTTATTTTTTTATAAATAACTTGTTCAAAGCTCCTTGGCCATTATTGCATGTAATAACATACATTCCCGGATTCAGAGCAGATATATTTATTTCTTGAATGTTATTGCCATTTACCTGGAGAAGTGTTTTTCCTGTTAAATCACTTATTGCTACGTTTTGTATTCCTTCAATTCCTGAAATATATAAGATTTCCTGTGCAGGAATGGGGAATAGGTTAATGTTAGAAGAACGACCGGCTTCATTCATTGAGGTGCTACCCGAAACAAAATTGGCTGTGATTGATTTGTCAGCATCCATTGTAATGTCAATTGACTCTGTAGTAGCAGAGGAAGCGCCGCTCCAGTTAAGGAATGAATAACCGCTGTCTGCAACAGCAGTGACAGTGACTACTGTACTGGAATCATAAGTGCCTCCAGGAGGATCTAAGGTAATACTTCCACCGGCTGTAGCGCTGGCATTAAGGTCGAATTGGGTTGGGCCAAAAGCCACTGATGTATCTCCAACGGCAATATATCTTAAATATAACTTTCCATCAATACTGGCTTTATTAAACCTATAAAGACTTAGAGTAGCAATATCAGTAATATCTGTTTCACCCCATATTCCCGGGTAAAATTTAAAACTATATGTTTCCCATTCCGAGGATAAATATGTTTTATGCTGCGTTGAAGTAAAATTGCCACTGCCATCTTTGAGTTGAATCACCAATAAAGAGTCAACATCTGCTTTTGCTTCAAATGTTACATAAGGAACCTCTGATATATCAAGGTTAACGCTGTCAAAATCCAATGTTATTTCTGAATGTTGAATAAATGCCCTTGAGATACTTAACTCATTTTCATTTACAGAAAAAGTGCCTCCCTGGGTTTTTGTCCAGCTAAATACACCTGTTTTGTCTACTTGTGAATCATCAAAATATTGCACAAATTTTTTCCCCGTATACTCATAGTTTTGAGCAAAACCACTCATAACGAGCAAAGTACATGTTAATAATGAAATAATAATTTTTTTCATAATAGTAATTTTTTTTGATTAATAAATTAAATGGTACTGTATGGCTTAAAGCCTTATTTAAAAAAATAATAGTTTAATCATATGATTGTGTACTAATAATTTATCATTATAAACCCATTATTTTTGGATATAAAATTATTGTTTTTACAAAGGCAGTACAATATCATGGCATAACGTACATATCATGATATAACATAATGGGACATTATGATATGAAATGGTCTGTTATGACATGAAGCGAACACGTTTAATATACACCGGGGTGCCGTTTTGGTTTTAGCAGTGGATGGGATGATAAAGTGGGAAGAAGGTATATATGGGATATAAGCTAGAAGCATACTCATCTCAAACCCAGTGCTTCTTTAACCTGAAAAATTCACCGCAAAACGATAGGAATCAACATAAAAAACTATTAATAAACCTTTTGGCTTACTGCAATCCATTTTAACATTAAACATATAATGTATACTTTGCATTAAAATCAACGTGATAAAGCATAAAAAAACCCCCAATTCATATTTTGATGAATTGGGGGTTTTAATAACAAACTACTAATCTAAACTATTAATTAACAATCAACTTTTCAATAAATACATCTTTGTCTGTTGAAATCCTGATCAGGTAATATCCACTCTTTATTTTATCCATTTCAGATAATGGAATTGTAAATGTTTTGGAATGCCAGGTGTTTTCATAGCATTTAGCGCCTGTAATGTCATAAATACAAACATTTACTTCACCATCAACATGTTCTATTTCGATATTTACTTCTTTTCCATCATTCGGATTGGGATAAATGGTGACGCCATTGTTTTTAGCAGACAAGCCTGATATGCCTGTTTCTTTGACAAAATTGGCTGTGATGGTCATATCATGATCTATTACAATGTTTTGCCTGTTTTGGTCTTGTACAAGGCCTGTGTCACCACTCCATGAATCGAATATATAACCACTGTCAGCAACCGCAACGATGTTGACTACGGTTCCATTGTAGTAGGATGACTGATCCGGGTCTAACCGTACATACCCGTTTATTGAAGATGTATTAAGTGTAAACATTTCATCTTCTACAAAGTTTGCTGTCAGTGTTTTATTCGTATCCATTAAAATGCTAATGGGATTAACTGTACTGGAAGTATCACCTGTCCAGTTAGAAAATTTAAATCCGGCATTCGCTGTTGCTGTGATTGTTGTGGATTGGCCCTCATAAAACACTCCATTGGAAGGAGACACGGTGCCACTGCCGCCAATGTTTACAGATGTTGTTAATGTAAACACATTTCCAACGGAGTCACTTGTTTGTAAGATTTTAATGTAAGATACTTTGGGTTTATCTTTAATGCCATCAAAATCTATATCCAGGTTTCCGTCAGATACATTGATTGTATCGGAAATAGTCACATGTGCAGCATCAGCGCCTACTACCGAATGAATATCAAGGTTATCAACGATCACTTGCCCTTCTGCTTTTACATCA
The DNA here is from genome assembly GCA_964549265.1 of uncultured Bacteroidales bacterium. Lineage (GTDB taxonomy): Bacteria > Bacteroidota > Bacteroidia > Bacteroidales > JBBRXJ01 > CAYMKE01. The sequence goes on from CAZJWE010000006.1 coordinate 25,453, forward strand.
AAAACCCGTTGATTATTTGAAGTGAAATACAGTTCTGAGAATCCCATTTCAATTTGATATTGGCCTGGTGGAATCGGGAAATCATAGGCAAGGACTGAATATACCCGTTCGAATTGGAAAAGGGTGTCATTATCCGTACCACTTATTGAAGGTATTTCATCCGGGCTCCATGTTCTTCCTCCATTCACATAGTCTTCATCAGAATAAAAAATTGTACCATCCGTTGCTGTATATCTGTCATTTCCTTCTACAGCTGCAGCCACAGCATAGATTGCACCCCCGGGAGGGATTGGTGTATACATTGCTGTGATAGACGTTTTAGAATTCAATGTGATGGTAAGAGGATAATCATTTTCACTTCCTGCCGGAACATCTCCAGACCAACTATCAAATTCATATAATGGTGCTGGTTTGGGAACCAATGTAAGCTCTGTTCCTTCATTATATATAAATTCATCGTCATTATATGGAGCTGGAGTTACTTCTACACTACCCGAACCATTGCTGGTTAGTGTAAGCGTATCGGTCGGTACAGAAGTGTAATTGGCTGTGATGCTTTTATCTGCAGTCATGAGCAATTTTAGCGGATTATCGTTCTCATGCCCTGCCGGTACATCACCAGTCCAACCGGAGAATTCATACCCGGGAATTGCGGATACTTTTAGAGCAGCATTATCCCCATCTAAATAAGCAGCATTCGGATCGGCTTGTGTAATAGAACCTTTATTGGTGTCATTATCAATCGTTAAATGATATGTTGTGGGTGGAGTCGTATTGTAACCTGCTGTCCAGGGTGTGACTCCGTATTCGAAAGCCCCGACATCCGGAGTGCCATCTGTCTCATCATCCCATGGAGTGGTAGTTCCTGCATTGATTAATTTAGTAGCACCTGATAAAAGAGTATAGTCGGCATTTTCATAATCAGTAAAATAGTTTGAGAATTCGCCTGTGCCTCCTGTAAGGTAAACCTGGTCATCGTCCCAACACGCAACATTATGACTTCTTTGTGCCGTCGAGCTCATAGTTATTCTGGCAAAATTGTTTTTTACAATGGTGCCTTGATTAAGATCGATATCATTTGAGCCTGTTATATCACCCCAACCGCAGTGAATATAGCAGGTATTATTATAAACGCGTGTTTGATTTGCATGGTTTATCTGGATCGGTACCTTAATAAGATGAATTACATTATGGTCCAAAATATACCTTGAAGCATAACCTGCATCTTTATAGCCATAATCTAAATAAATACCTATCTGAACGTCATTGTTTTCACCATTGTGTGTTGTATCTCCTTGAATTATGTTATGGTCTATGCGGACCCAGTTACCCAACTCGCCAGCCTCATCAATCACACCTGCATCCCAAACACGGGTAAGCATATTGTAGACATAATTATGGTGGACACGTGCGACACCCGGTGTGCTTGTGTCTGAATTTTCAACTTCTCTGAGAGAAATAGCGGCATGAGGTGTATTATAAATGGTATTATAACCGATGTTATGATCATACGTGTACCAATTCTTTGCTCCCTGGTTCACGGCACCGCATTCACCAATCATGTAATTCACATCATAAATCATGTTATTGGTTACTTTATTTCGCTGACCGGAAACGGAAATAGCAGAAGCAGCGCTGTATTGAATAGAGCAGTTTTTAATCTCACAATTAGTCCCTGTTAATACAATCCCGGTACGGCCATTGTACATATGTTGCCAATCGCCATACGCGTCTTTTGTGTGATAGACATATTTGATATTCAGATTGTCGAGCACAACATTTTTTGCATCCGAAAGGCCTTTACTACCGTTTCCTGTTGGGTCTTTTGTCAAGTCATTTTGGTAGTAATTATAATCATTATCTGTTGTGATGGATGTGGCAAAAAGGGTTAATCCTTTGATGGTAACATTTTTTAACACACCAAGCGAGCCTTTGGGACGGAATGCAAACGGGTATTTTTTGGCTTCCACCAGGTTAGCCCCTGATGTGCTGCTAGCCGGTGCATTTCCGTCTGGAGTTTTCACAAACAGTGTGTCTCCTTTTTTCCACCATTCGCCATCGCCCAATAAAGCGGTTACACCGCCCGAAGCAGCCACAGCTGAAGGAGTGGGATTGAATAAATAGTAATATGATCCGGTTGTTACTTCCCAGTTACCCTGTGTCGGATTTGGAATGCCTGCGGTATCACCCTTTGTTCGTATGTTAATAACAGAATCTGTTTTGGAATGTACTACACCTGTCCATCCTTGTCCGTCTTTCATGGTGATAGGATTCGAAAGGTTGACATAAATATTGGCACCTTCCCAGCGAGCATCCGGTTCATTCGAAATATCATTATCAATAAGGTCTTTATTGCTGTCACTATGTTTTACCAACCGGTCAATTTCTCCCTGTGTGGGATTAAGCACAAAATTATCATTGATGGGTTGTTTTGGCCAGCGTGCTTCATGCATCATCACCCCATCAATAAAAATTTGGTTCATTTGGATGCTTTCGGTTACATCCCAGTCCATCACGGCTTTGTAAACACCACTACCAACACTTTCCCAGTTGAGCAACGGTTCGCACCCGTTTATAATCACCTCATCTGTTCCATTGGGTCTAATGGTTAAGTTTTCTACATCAATATTCACTTCTTCACGGTATGTTCCTGCATGAATAATGATTACATCGCCTGATGAAGCTGCATCAACAGCTTCTTGTACTGTGCTGTATGTTTGCCCCGAGCCTACATGTAAATCCGCTCCCTGCACATGCCAGGCGGCAAAACACATACATAATAAGATAAAAATAAATTTGTTAATTTTCATGATATAAGATTTTAAATGAAGTAAAATAATTATTAAGATTACTTTTTTAATAAATAGTAACCTGTATAAGTTTCTGCATATACCTAAATAAAGGTTTAAAGAAAATAAACTATAGTTTAGCAGTTAAGTACAAAATTATAGTATATTCGTACGATAGAATAAACACCATGTATAAATATTACACATGGTGTAGCAAATCCATGAATTGATATTGAGATTTCGTTTAAAATATATCTATACGGAGTTAATTGACGAAAGTTTCTACAAGAACTTTTTTTTATGTGCAATAACCTGAAAGTTTAAACATTCAAACTGCTTGTAACCGATAATTTTTATTTATAATCTTTCAGAATTAACAAAAAATAAAAAAGATTTGTAAATTTGACAAAATTTGTATATAATAATATTTTCAAGAAGAAAGTAATTAATAGAAATCCCTTTAAACTACTAAAAATGAAAATAGTCAAAGAATTTAAAGAATTTGCCATTAAAGGCAACATGTTTGATATGGCAATCGGCATTATTATTGGGGTGGCATTTAATAAGATCGTATCTTCTTTGGTAAATGATGATTCAGTTTTTTCAACAACATCAAGAATAAAACAGTTTGAATAAGCAAAAGAAAGTCACTCGTCCAAACTGTTTTTATTGTTAAAGTTAAATTTCAAAAAGCATTGATCCACTTAGAAATCTTGATTGTACCTGCCAGTTTATTTTTCAGCTTCCTGTTTCTTTTTCCTGTAATAATCCTGCAAAAGATAAAATGCTTGTTTCTTTTCTCCTCGATCAGAAATCAGGCCTTTCCTCAGGTAATTGTCCTGAATATAAGGAAATACGCGTTGAGGCGAATAGAAGTCAACCAATATCCACGGTGAAACACCTTTGAGTTGTGGAATCCTATCAAACATCTCAATGGTTTCTCGATAATAATATGCCTGATATTCTTCGCTCCATCGTGTTAATGAATCGCCGTGGTATCCCTGGAGAGCACCTGCGCCTGTTTCACTGAACATAAAAGGTTTATTAAATTCTATCTTCCAGGTAATATCATCTTTTATTTCCGGCAATCCCTGGTACCAACCATAATATTCATTTACACTGATGATGTCTGATAATTTGCCCAATTCATCATCTACCACCTTGTTTTTTTTGTCGGATTTTTTCTTGTTCGTTAACAAAGCTGCACTGATCAAGCGGGTGTCATCCATTTCCCTGGTATGTTTGATCATGTTCGAGAGAAATGTATTTCGTGCTTCATTATCCCCAGTTTCATTTGCAACAGACCAAATAATTGTGCTGGCACGGTTTTTATCACGAGTAACCAATTCGGTAGCCATTTTTTCTGCCAATGTATACGTTGAATCATTATCCCATTCAATAGCCCAGAATAATGGGAGCTCTTCCCAAACTAACATGCCAATTTCATCGGCCCGGCGCAGGATGTATTCATTATGAGGGTAATGGGCGAGCCGCACAAAGTTGCAATTAAGTTCCTGAGCCCATTCTAATAATATTTCAGCATCTTCTTCAGACCAGGCCCTGCCTTCACGCATTGGACTTTCTTCATGAATGGAAATGCCCCGTAAGAAAATAGGTTTGCCGTTTAACAAGATTTCCGTGTCTTTGGTTTCAATGGTACGGAAACCAATTTTTTCATGAACCGTATCGGTTTTACTTCGGATGTATACATCATATAATTTTGGATTGTTTACATCCCATAGTTCAATATCCGATGATGTTAAACTAAAGTCGATCCTGCCGTCTTTATTGGTTTTCCCGGAATATTCTTTATTAAGTTCAGGAATTGCTATTTGCACATCTTGCTTGAGTTCATCACCGTCAAGTTGTACATATCCTTTAATTTTAGAGGAATTATTATTCTCCAGTTGAACAAAATAATCACGAATAAACGTATTGCTTAGTTCAACAATGAATACATCACGAGTGATGCCACCATAATTCCACCATCCTGTACGAAGTGAAGGAACACCCGCCATGTCGCGGACATTGTCTGCCAACACAACCAGTGAATTTTCTTTTTGCAGAATGCTGTCATGTACTTCTACATTAAAAGGTGTGAATCCGCCGGTATGTTTTCCGAGCAACACATCGTTAAGATAGACTTCTGCTTTGTAATTCACGGCTCCGAAATATAAAAAAATGCGCTTGCCTTTTGTGGGTTTGTCATAGCTAAAATCTTTTTGATACCATATATGCCCTTCATAATAAAAGAGGTTTTCGCGCTGGGTATTCCAATCGCCCGGAACATACAACCAATCCGAAGTCGGGAAATTGTATTCATGAATGTCCCATTTTTTAATGGGCACCATGTCGCGTTCATATCCGCGACTTTCCCTGTTCACATCGGTCAGGTAACGCCATTTGCCATTGAGTTTTCTTACATTTCTGTCCCGGATATTAATGATCAGGTTTTCATGTTGAGGAAACATGTCAGTTCCTAAAAAAAGGATTGCCAGAGATGCTAAAATGAGTTTTTTCATATTTTTCTTTTTTTAAAACCGCAGAAAACACCTAAATCCTTCGTTGAGATTCAATGTGTGAAATATTTAATATTTGCAGTTTAGTTAATAATTTATTGGATAAAAAATGGTTTACTTATAGTTATTTACTGTATTAATAAATTCATGTATATTTTTAGTAGATACATCGGGGGGCATTCCTCCGCCACATGAAAAAATAATATGTTTTGTGTCATGAAGTGAAGATAATAAATTTTTTGTACTTTTTTTCACATCTTCAGAAGATCCGTTTGCCAGGACATCCCGGGGCGGTATGTTTCCGAGCATGGTTACTTTATTTTCTGTCAGCTCTTTTAATTCATTCAATGATGAATCAAATGCCATATTGAATAAATTAACACCCATTTTCGGGAGATGTTTTATAGAAGACTTATAATCAGCATCATTATGAAGAAACTTCACACTGACATTGCAGTCGTAAAGCCTTTTGAAATAGGGCAAACCGAATGTTTTAAAATCATCTTCGCTTATAAATCCAATGATATCATCCAGTACCAACATGCCGTCAATATCAGGGAATGTTTGTTGCTGAAGAGCATGCCATTCTTGTAAATAGGTGGTGATGGTGTCCATTAATTTTAAAATTTTGTCGGGTGCCTCCAATAATTGGATCATGAATTCAGTCATTCCCATTAAAAATGCTGCGATGTTTAATGGGCCCCTTGAGACTGAAAATTTGATCCGGTATCCGGCATCTTCTATTTTGCTTCTGTTTAATTTTAACCTGTTTAATATAAAAGGCGTGAGGCCATGTTTAGCAGGATCGGGTACGTCCAATTGGTCAATATCATCAATGTTTTTGATCACTTCGTAAGCATGGGGGAAATCGTTGAGGGGAAAAGAACATTTAGCTCCAAAAGAGGCTGGCTCACTACACATGCCATATTCCGACCAAAAACCCGGCAAAAACATGGTATCCGGAAAAGTTTCTAAGGCTTTAAGATTGGCATTGAGCCATAATTCATCATTGGTATAGTAATCGAGAATATTGATGCCATACCATCCCGGAAGCCAGGGACTGTCAATGATAAAACCGGTGGGGAGTGGATTTACCGTTTCTCCGTTGATGACTTTTAAAAGAATGTCCCATTGTTTTTCATTCATAATGCATTGTTTTTGTTGTGAATAAAATCAGAAATGTACATGTTTGATTTATATATTATTTCTTCTGGTATCTGAAAATCAAATTGTTTGCTTTTGCGAATAATCAATTCTGCAGCTTTTTTTGCCATCCTTCGTATAGGAATGTGAAAAATTGTTGGAGGCGGGCTAAGGATAGATGCCATTTCTATGTCACCAAAGGTGATGATAGACAGGTTATTTGGGATATTAATGCCTGATTCTCGTGCTGCTTTGTGCACCCCTATTGCCATGGTTAAGCTTGAACAGATGAGGGTAGCAGGTAAATCGCCACAGTTGAATAATTTCATGAAGGTTTGATACCCGAACTCCTGGTTTGTGTCGCCGTAGAAGATCATTTCTCTGTTAACAGGTAATCCTTGTTCTTCGAAAGCATTCGTGTATCCCTTTAAACGTTGTTTTCCAATATTAAGATGCTGATGGATTGCCAGGAATGCTATTTTTTTATGGCCGGATTCAATGGCATAGGAGGCTGCTTCTTTCGCTGCGTCAAAATCATTGGTGATAATTTTATTGTACCCTGTGCCTTCAAGGAAGCGGTCAATAAAGATTAAGGGAATGTTTTGGTTTTCTACCTGATGAAAAATATCCAATGATGTTGTGTTTTCGGTAATGTCTATGATGATCCCGTCTACCCGCATAGATAAAAGCGTTTGGATTGCTTTGCGTTCTGTATCCGGATTTTCATAAGAGATCATGGGAATTAGCTGATATCCGTTCTCTAAAGCTGTTTCATTTGCTGCTTCAATGGCGGATGCACAAAAGCTGTTAAACAATTTTGGAACAACAAACCCAATGGTATACGTTTTTTGAGCCGAAAGGTTCCGGCTTACAAGGTTTGGAACATACCCTGCCTGTTCTGCATACTCTTTTACCTTTTGCGTGGTAGCAGAAGAAATATCAGGATGATCTTTCAATGCTTTTGTTACCGTTACCCGCGATAAGTTTAATGCAGAGGCAATGTCTTTTTGAGTTATTTGCTTCATTTATTTTTGTTTTTACACGAGATATAACCCGGGTACTATTTTGCAAATGTATGATTTTTAATTGATATTTCAAAATGAATGATGTTTTTTTATCGGAATAATTGTAAGTAGCTCTCAAAAGCATACATCCTTTTTCTCCGGCCACCGGTAATTTCTTTTAATAGATCTTTATTTTCTAAATCGGAAATCAGTTTGTAGGACGAAGGCATAGAAATGTCTGCTACTTCACTAATTTTTTCAGCATCAATCATTGGCTTTTTGTATAAATAATCCAATACTTTTTTTGCACTCATAATTCGATTGCCACTGAGTTGTTGAATTTTGGTTTCTATGTTTTTTTGTAATTGCATAATATTATCAAATGTAGTAATACCCTTTTGGGCTGTTTCTATAATGCCGGTCAAAAAAAATTTAAACCACTGGGATAGGTTATTATCATCCCGAACGTGCATTAAATTGTCATAATATAATTTTCTGTTTTTTTCGAAGAAATCAGATATATACAAAACAGGGCTTTGCAATAGCCCTTTATTAATTAAATACAAAGGGACTAACAGACGACCAACTCTGCCATTGCCATCTAAAAAAGGATGTATGGTTTCAAATTGATAATGTATCAGGGCTATTTTAAGCAATTCCGGCATCACTATTTCTTCATTGTGAATGAATTTTTCCAAATCACTCATTAATTCAGGCACCGTAGAATGAACCGGAGGAATAAATATCGCATCATTAATTGTTGCTCCACCAATCCAGTTCTGACTCGAACGAAATGACCCAGGTTGTTTTTTTTCTCCCCTTACTCCTTGTAAAAGAATTTTATGGGTTCCCCGTATTAAGCGTGATGAAAAAGGAAGCTGGTTTAATTCTTTCACCGCCCAATCCAATGCTTTTATATAGTTTTGTACTTCTTCCCAATCTTCTCTTTTTTCAATAGGGATATCTTCTTTTTCTAGAAGCGCCTCATCCATATTCGTCCGGGTACCTTCAATTTTACTACTTTGGGTAGCTTCTTTTATAACATGCATACGTATAAACAAATCAATATTAGGAATATACTTTGAAAACATATCCAACCTTCCCAATTCCCTGTCGGCCTGACTTAACAATTGCATTATTTTCATGTTTTCAATATGGAATTGTTTATTGATCAATTCTGGTTGAAAACTTTTGTAATGCCCCTGACTTATGTATTGTCCTGACTTAAAATTGTTCATTTGTTTAAAATTATCCTTACTAATCGTAAGAGTTTGACACCGTATTCTACAAACAATCAAATTGATCTTGTTTAATAGGTTAAACAAAGATACACTTTATTTAACTTTTTGCCAAAAAACTTAAATAAAGAATCTGCTTATTTAAGTTTTTGTCACTTTTATTAAATAAGGAATCTGCTTATTTAATTTTTTGCCGTATTTCTTAAATAAGGAGGAAATTTAAATGTGTATTTATGAACGCTATTACCATCAATATATGCGAAGCCTTTTTCTGAATTCTATACTTCAACACACTTATAATTACTCAACTTCCAACTCATGATCTCCTGCATTTAACTGAAACTCTTTTTTTATATCTCCATACTTGACAATCAATGTAAGTTTTTTGCTTGTTTTTACTGATAGTTTGAGCGGATCTTCCTGCCTGCTTCGGTTTTGACATATTGCATCCACTACAATGTCACCTATCCGTAAGTGCTTGACTCCATGATTGTCAGTTCGTGTAACACGCCATGTCAGGGTTTGTTCTATTCCATCGACATGAAATCCCAGAATGTTTTCAATCAATAAAGCAATGGGGCCAATACCCGTCCATCCGACAAAATCGGGTTTGGCAATATACCCTGCTTTACCGGGTAAGCATGAGTCGGGACTGTAATTTTCCCAGACTGTATTGGTCGAATCAAAGACACAATTCATTTCATCTACATACCTTTCAGATGCTTTTTTTGCAAAATCTTCATACCCGTTTTTCTCAAGCCCTTTGATGATCATATAATTTGTAGGAGCCCATACTCCACCTAACCAATAACCGCCTCGCGGATCATATAGTTCCTGATCAGCAGCAAGGGTGGGAAAAACATTCTTTCTCCAAAATTCAGAAGGGTCTTTCAAATGCTCTACCAGCCTGTCGCATTGCTTTTTCGAAGCAATCCCTGCCAGCATTGGCCAAAAGCAGCCTGATGTTTTCCATTTTACATGATTGCCCGCACTGTCTACATCATAATATAAGCCGTCTTCTTCGTTCCAGCAATAGCTATTAATCCTTTCTGCTATTTTTTGTGCTTCTTCCTTAAAATATTGTTCTTTTTCATGCTTCCCTAAGATGTTGCACATAGATGCCAGATTATTGTATTGAATTACCATCTGGCATGACATATCTACCCAGCCATTGCCCCCCCGCGGTGTATTATCCATTCCGGAGCCATAGCCCGTATTCCAGTATAAATTATGTACCGAATTTGCAGCCCGGCGGCCATATTTATACCAATACTTTTCATCATTTGCCTGTTCAGGCGTACCTGGCTTGTTCAAATATTCTACATATTTTCCCAATACAGGCAAAACCTTTTCAAACCGTGATTTATCTCCGGTGTTTTCAAATGATTCCATTTCTGCCCAGCTAAACAATGGAGGATTGATGGTGTGTTTTCTTCCCACAAAAACATAATCTTCTCCAGTCTTTTCAGATATTTCCCTGCAGATATACCCGGACGGATGCTGTCTTGAGTAAAAATTATCAAGTGAATTGACAGCCGGAAAAATATGATGGCCATACCTGGCAAACATGACCATAAAAATCATATCCCATTGAAATATATTTTTTTTAAACGCTTCATCAAGAATATTAGAAACAAAGGGCGAACCTTCCGGCGGTTTTTTAAAATGGTCAAAAGCCAGTTCCCAGCATTTCCAATACATGTCCAGCCATTCTGCATTATCAGTCATCACAGGGTGAGGCAGTTTATCTTTGGATTCACTAAAAACAGGAATCCTGCCTCCGTCATATGATTTTTTCGAAAAATAAATTCCATGTTCTTCTTTGGTCTGCCCTTGTATATCTTGCTGAGTTAATATAAATGTACAGGTGAAAGCCAAAAGCAATAATTGAGATTTAATCATTATGTTTAGTTTAGAACGTTTGTTAAAAAAAAGCAATTTATAAATTTTTTAAATATGATGGATTTTAAAAAATTTCTTTTTTTTTATTATTATTGTGTTTATTTAAACAAACTACTAAACGGACATAAACCGAGCCATGATGAATTTTTTGACACCCACCCACATGATGATTGAAAATCTATTTAGATTAAAATTAACTCGTGGCGAGCTCCATATGACCATTGAAAAATTAAAAATAAACATATGAACCGATATATTGATTTTGCCGCAAAATATGGATTTGATGGCGTATTGGCTGAAGGATGGAACACGGGTTGGGACGACACATGGTGGAAAAACGGCGATGTATTCAGTTTTACTGAATCATTTGATGATTTTGATATGAATGAAGTTACCCGCTATGCAAATGAAAAAGGAGTAGAATTTATTGCACACAATGAAACCTCTGCCAATATTTCGAATTATGAAAAGCAAATGGAAGATGCTTATAAACTTTATAATCAACTCGGAATTAATTATTTAAAGACCGGATATGTGGGAGGTGAATTTGAAAATGGAGAAGACCATCACGGACAATTTGCCATCCGACATTTTAGAAACGCTGTGAAGACAGCTGCAAAATATCATATTAACCTTAATGTGCATGAGCCGGTTAAAGCCACGGGCATACGGAGAACCTATCCGAATATGATGACCCGCGAAGGTGCACGGGGGATGGAATTTAATGCCTGGGCAAAAGATGGCGGCAACCCACCATCTCATACTTGCATAATACCATTTACCCGTTTGCTCGGAGGGCCCATGGATTATACGCCCGGAATTTTTGATATTATGTTGCCATCGGCTCCCAATAACAGGATAAACACTACCCTGGCCAAACAACTTGCACTCTATGTTACCATCTATAGCCCATTGCATATGGCATCTGACTTGCCTGAAAATTATGGAAAAAACCTTGATGCATTCCAATTTATTATTGATGTGCCTGTTGACTGGGAAGACACCAAAGCATTAAATGCCGAAATCGGAGAATATCTCACCATTGCACGAAAGGATAGAAATAGCGAGGACTGGTATTTGGGAAGCATCACCAATGAAAAAGAGAGAGATTTCTCATTTAAGCTTGATTTCCTGAATCCAAAAACTTATTATATTGCCCAAATTTATGCAGACGGAAAAAATGCTGACTGGGAAACAAATCCTTTGGATATCAAAATATATGAAGAAAAGGTAAATTCAGAGACTGATTTTAATATTAAACTGGCTGCAGGAGGAGGAATGGCAGTCCGGTTTAAAAAAATAAATGATTAACGATTACATTACAACAAACTATTAAACTATAAAAGCCTATTAAAATGAAACGAGTATTAATATTAACAATTTGTGTTTTCTTAATTGGATTAACAGCATGTAAGAAAAAAGAAGTTGAATATGATGTATGTGTATACAGCGGTACTTCAGCCGGGGTGATTGCAGCTTATAAAGCAGCCGAAATGGGAAAGAAAGTTTTGCTCATTGAACCGGCTAAACATTTGGGTGGAATGACTGCATCCGGACTGGGAATGACGGACATTGGAAACAACAAGGCCCTTTCAGGCTTTACTCTTGAATTTTATAAACGCATTGCCAGGCATTATGGAGAAGAAGGCCAAGCCAAACTCAAATTTGAGCCCCATGTGGCAGAACATCAATTCAACAAACTGGTAGCAGAGGCAGGGTTTGACACCCTCTTGTTTCACCGTGTAATAAGTGTAGAAAAAGAAGGGGCACAGATTAAACGTATTGTCGTTGAAAATGCTAAAAATCCTTCTAAAGAGACGAACAAGACAATATCAGCCAAAACATTCATTGATTGTTCTTATGAAGGTGATTTAATGGCCATGGCAGGTGTGTCCTATACCATTGGTAGAGAAGACAATTCGAAATACAATGAACAATACAATGGATTTATCCTGGACACCCATGGTGTTCATCAATTCCCTGATAGCGTATCACCTTATGTGATTCCCGGCGATACCACCAGTGGCTATGTTTATGGGATCACAGAAGAGGGATTTTTGGCAGAGCGGGGAGCAGGAGACAAAAATATCCAGGCCTATAATTTTAGGGTATGTATTACCAAGGTAGACTCAAACAAAATCCCCATCACTAAACCGGATAATTATGACCCTAAAAAATATGAACTTTTAGCACGCATTGGAGAACGCAGGGAATGGACTACTTTATCAGTCCCTCCCTTCAAAGGAGAATTTGCATTGCTCCTTATTGATGAGATGCCAAACGGCAAAACCGATGTGAATAACAATGGAGGATTCTCCACCGACTTTATCGGGGAAAACTGGGACTATCCGGAAGCAGATTATGAAACACGCGAAAAGATTAAAAAGGCTCATGAAGACTATCAAAAAGGATTATTTTATTACATAGGCCATAGCGACCGGATTCCTAAAAAAATCAGAAATCAAATGCTGGAATATGGGTATTGCAAAGATGAATTTACCGATAATGGCGGATGGCCCTTTCAGCTTTATGTGCGAGAAAGCCGAAGGATGATCGGGGAGTATGTGATGACAGAACATAACTGGGCACGCAGAGAAATTGTAAATGATGGCATTGCCATTGCTTCATACGGGATGGATTCACATAATACTCAACGTATCGTGATCAACGGAATGGTGAAAAATGAAGGAGACGTACAAGTATGGAAAGGAGAGGATGAGGTTCGCGCCTATCCGGTCTCCTATCGTTCCATAACTCCTAAACGGGAAGAATGCTCTAACCTGTTGGTGCCTGTTTGCATGTCAGCCTCCCATATTGCTTATGGTTCAATACGAATGGAACCCGTGTTTATGATGATGGGCGAAGCGGCAGGTGCAGCAGCTTCATTAGCAATAGACGCCAACCAAAAAGTTCAGGAAGTAAATATTCAACAATTACAAACCATTATACATTTTAACTCAACAAATTAAAAAACCATGAAAAGTATAATTTAAAATCTATCTATTAACCCAAGTATTTGTTTTTTAACGTTCAACTTTGAGCAACACCGATGAAGTTGGATTTTATAGAGCAAACACGATTAAAAAAATTTTTCAAAATGAAGATGAATTGTATTAAAACAATTGGTTTGTGTCTTGTGTTTATTCTTGGTATGAACGCTTTTCTCTTATCACAGGAAGGTACCTGGAAAGACCCCAATACACCTGTAGAAGTAAGAGTTGATGATTTAATTTCAAAATTAACCCTTGAAGAAAAGGAATCGCTAATGTTGTATAACAGCAAAGCAATTCCCCGCCTCGGGATACCTACCTATAACTGGTGGAACGAAGCCCTGCACGGGGTAGCACGGGCCGGACGAGCCACGGTTTTCCCACAGCCCATTGGGTTGGCAGCAACATTTGATGATGAATTGATCAGTAAAATCTCCATCGCCATTTCCGATGAGGCAAGGGCCAAATACAACGCTGCCATGGAGCTTGGTAATATAAAACAGTACATGGGACTGAGTTTTTGGTCGCCCAATGTAAATATTTTCAGGGATCCCCGCTGGGGCCGAGGCCATGAGACCTATGGCGAAGACCCCTTTCTCTCGGCCAAACTGGGTGTAGCTTTTGTAAAGGGTTTACAGGGAGACAACCCCGATTATCTAAAAGCAGCTGCATGTGCAAAACATTATGTGGTACATTCAGGCCCCGAAGCATTGCGTCATGAATTTAATGCTTCGCCCCCAAAAAAAGATTTTGCCGAAACTTATCTTCCGGCTTTTGAGGCACTTGTTAAAGAAGCCGGTGTAGAAGCTGTGATGTGTGCCTATAACAGCACCTATGAGCAGCCCTGCTGTGGCAGCAAGTATTTATTAAACGATATTTTGCGTAAGCAATGGGGTTTTAAAGGCCACGTGGTATCGGACTGTTGGGCATTGAGGGACTTTTATGACGGGCATAATGTTGTAGATAACGAAAAACAAGCCGCGGCCATGGCATTGAAAGCCGGCGTTAACCTGAATTGCGGAAATAATTATAAATTCCTTACCGAAGCAGTGGAAGAGGGCTTGATCACCGAAGAGGACATCGACAGGGAGCTTCGTTATTTATTGCACTCCCGGTTTAAATTGGGGCTGTTTGACCCCCCTGAAATGAACCCCTATAATTCCATCTCCAAAGATGTCATTCATTCCGATAAACATATTGGACTGGCGTATGAAGCTGCACTCAAATCTATTGTAATGCTTAAAAACAAAAACAATGTGCTTCCTTTGGATAAAAAGATAAAACACATGGTTTTGATGGGGGTACATGGCAATGACGCGGAGGTATTATACGGAAACTATAAAGGTCAGTCGCCCGAAGTGGTGACCATTGCTGAAGGCATTACCCGTAAAATTCATGCCGGCACACGGTTTGAATTTTGGCAGGGGCATGAGCTCGACCGGGATAAAATAAATCCCATAGACTGGGTTACTCCACAAATCATTGAAGCAGACGCGGTAGTTGTTGCCATGGGGCTATCGAACAAACTGGAAGGCGAAGAGGGAGAAGCCATGCTAAGTCCGCATAAAGGCGATAAAAAAGACATCCTTTTGCCGGAAGTACAGATGGAATTCATTAAAACATTGCGTTCGCATGACACGGTTACACCTATTGTATTGGTCTTAACAGGTGGCAGCCCGATATCCATAGAGCCTGTTGAAGATATGGTTGATGCTGTATTATATGTATGGTACCCGGGTGAACAAGGAGGCAATGCCATTGCTGATATTCTCTTTGGTGATGCCAGCCCGTCCGGTAAACTTCCGTTAACATTTCCCAAATCATTAGACCAGGTACCTCCTTATGAAGATTATTCAATGGAAGGACGAACATACAGGTATATGAAAAAAGAACCTTTATATCCGTTTGGTTTTGGGTTGAGCTATACTCAGTTTGAATATGGAGACATTTCGCTCAGCAAAACAAAAATCAAAGATGACGAATCCATATCAGCAAGCGTAACATTGTCAAATACAGGTGAAACGCCCGCAGATGAGGTAGTGCAAATGTATATCACCGATTTGAAAACCTCGACATCGGCACCATTGTTTTCATTGAAGGGATTTAAACGGATACACCTAAAACCCGGGGAAAACAAAACGGTGTCATTCTCTATAGAACCGGAAATGTTAACCATCTATGATGATGAAGGCAAGGCCATGATTGAACCCGGCACGTTTAACGTATCCATTGGTGGCAGCCTGCCTACTGAACGAAGTATCGATTTGGGAGCAAGTAGATGGGCAGAAGCAACATTTGAGGTAAAGTAATGTTATATTTTAATATTATTATCCGTTGGTGAATTAGGTGATTTTAAAATGAATGCACGGCTATTGGGTTTATAGTATAAAGCATAAAATCTCAATAGCCGCGCATTTCAGTAAGATTGGTTCAATATCAAATAGTTATTAGAACCATACCGATTAGTTTTCAGTATCATTTGTCACCCAGCTGGCAGAGCGCCTGTTTTGTTTTAAATCTTTGTTGTAATCTTCAGCCAGTTTGCAGAGCTGTTGAACAATTTCAGGATAGTCATCTTTCAGGTTATTTTGTTCTGCTATATCTGTTTCAAGGTTATATAAAGCCGTATCAATAGACGCTGTTTCGTATTCTCCAGCCAATCCGTTTTTGCCGCTTTCCCCTTTCAAAGTATTGTAATCATGGGGTAAAATGAGTTTCCATTTTCCTTTTCGTACAGCAACAATCTTAGAATTGTCCCATTTAGGGCTGTTATCACCTCCTTTGTAAAAGAAATAAGGTGTCTTCGATGATTTCTTTTCCGGGTTTTTCATCAATGACAATATACTTTTCCCATCTATGGATAATTCAGGCAGCCGGGCACCGGTGATGTCTGCAAACGTTGGCAATAAATCTATGGTCATAGCAGGCTGGGAACAAACTCTATTTTGAGGTATTACACCAGGCCATTTCATAATACACGGAACCCTGATACCTCCTTCAAAATATGTTTTTTTGCCTTCGCGAAGCGGTTCGGAATTCCCGGCATGATTACCATAAACTAACCAGGGGCCATTATCAGACGTAAAAATCACTAGTGTGTTTTCTGTTAAGCCGTGTTCTTCGACTGTTTTGAGTATTTTTCCAACCGAAAAATCTATTTCATTGATAACATCACCATACAGTCCCTTTTCTGTTTTGCCTTTAAATTCCGGAGATACACCTAAAGGGACATGTGGCATGCTATATGCCATATAAATAAAAAATGGTGACTCATGCTTTCTGTTGATAAAATCAACTGCTTTATCTGTACTACGTTTTGTTAAAAAGTCAGGATCAGGGTCGTATTCAATAATAGAATCGTTTTCAATAAGGGGCAAATGAGGAAAAAACAAGTTGGCCTCCAAAATTGGTGGATATGAAATGGATGGACTAAAGTCATGTGAATTTGGAACTTCCATGTATTCATCAAAGCCATGTTTGGAAGGGTAAAATTTAGGCGCCCTCCCCACGTCCCACTTGCCATACAT
The DNA here is from genome assembly GCA_964549265.1 of uncultured Bacteroidales bacterium. Taxonomy (GTDB): domain Bacteria; phylum Bacteroidota; class Bacteroidia; order Bacteroidales; family JBBRXJ01; genus CAYMKE01. Next base: position 42,565 of record CAZJWE010000006.1, read on the forward strand.
GGCAGTGGTATATCCTTTTTGTTTTAAAATTTCGGCAATCGTTGTTTCGTTAGGGTTGATACCGTTCCAGACATCAAAAAAAATTGCTTTAGGCTCTTTTTTCAAAATATCCCGGATTCTTTTTTTCTGTATTTCATTATAAACCGATGTATCAATTTCATGGATTAAAAGACCGGTTTTCATAGCGTTTTCCGGCTGGTCAATCGAATTGAAATTGCGTGACGGATAGCATCCGGTAAGTAGCGACATCCGGGAAGGAGTGCATGTTGGTGCACTGACATAAAAATCAGTAAACATAGTGCCTTCTTCAGCCATCTTATCAAGATTGGGCGTTTCAAAACCTGTTGCACCAAAACAGCCAATATCAGCATAACCCTGATCATCAGTAAAAAAAAGAATTATGTTTGGCCTTTGTTTATTTTTCTGTTCATTTTTTTTTGCACATGAATTAATTGCAATTAATACAATTAAATATACAAGTTTACGGATCATTTTAGTTGGTTTTAATGGTTTAATAATTGGTTTATTAGTTTTCTCTGGCTAACAAAAGTACTTTTTTATCCTAATGATTACCATTCAAACTATATTATACAAATTTAACAAAAAAATGCTCCCTGATGAAAAATACCATTTAAAGGCCTAAATCTTTAGGAGCATTAATCTTACAATCCGAGATACAAAGTGACAAAAGAATCCAACTTGAATGTATTGGAATATTTGAGGATTTAGGTTTCGAGCAACAACAAAGAACCGACGACGGAGGAGGAGTTCGGCGAAGCCAACTTGGACTTTATAGTCCATCCTTATAAAAAATAGCATTTAAGAGGGTTTAAAAAATTGCTCCGGGCAAAGCCTCGCAATGACGGCTTTGTAGTGTTGGAAGGGTAGGAATTCATGGCTGCATAAGCATCCCTTTATGAAGCAAAGCAGAAGTGATATCCGGTAGCAGTCTTAAATGTTAGATGCAGCGACCTGCACCAATGGTGCGAAAGCTACAAAACAGGGCAATGCCCGGATCATATTAAGATTCGGGGGGAAAAAAATTATTCCTTATTTTTGTGCCACGAAGTGGCAATTTATTTCAGCACAAGGCAGCGCCTTGTGTAAATAATTGATATAGTATGAATACGCCCTGTAAGGGGAATATAAAAAGTAAACCTATGGCACAATCACTTTCAAAAACTTAAATCATTGTCATATGGCACAAAGGTAAGGGCGCAAGTAATCTTACA
>CAZJWE010000007.1:0-43244 GCA_964549265.1 uncultured Bacteroidales bacterium
CAGTATTTTAGGTCCTGTAAAAATATTTAACCACTAAAATAAGGGTAGTACCTTAGTCTTTTATGTTGATTCCTATCGTGTTGCGGTGAATTGTTCGGGTTAATTGATTGTTTATCAGGCATAATTGTAACTTGTTGGTACTTGCCCCAACATGTTGTTCGATTGTTCAACCTACGCAACCACCATGATTCAAAACCCGTCAGTGTCTCTCAGACCCGACAGGTTTTGGGCTATAGAAGCACGATTAATCCTTACAAGATTACAACCACCTGACCAGTTGTATGTCTTGTTTATGTGGGAGCAATGGATGTTTCGGAAACATTCTGATGGCATAATCATACACCCCTGCTTTTTCTATTACAAATGATGCTTTGAATGTAACCTTTCCGTGTGATTTGCTTATATTATCCATTTCCTGTTTTATTACCACAGTCCTGTTTTCATCTTCGTCTTCCATGTTTTGCCTGAAGATGATTTCAAGTCCAATGTCATTTTCACTGATCCCGTCTGCTTTGAGTGTGATGGAAGCATTGAATTTATTGCCCACTTTAAGGGCTTCCCTGTGGCTCTTAGGCAGGTCTTTAGAAATCACTTCAATATTTCCCCAATGAAGATTGACGTTCTGCTTCCATTTTACAATGTTTTTGATCTCTTTATAATTGTCTTTTTGGAGAATATTGGTTCTTTCCAATAGTTTGGTATAATAGAGGTTTTGATAATCATCAAGCATCCGCTTCATGGTAAAGTGGGGGGCTATCCCCGATATGCAGTTTTTGATCATTTCAACCCAGGTGAGTTCGTTTTCTTCTTTGGCTTTTTCGTCATTAAAATATAATGGGATGATTTCATTTTCAAATTTGCTGTAGATGACTTCTGCATCCAATTTATTTTGTATGTCCTGGTTGGCATACGTTCTGTTTTCGGAAAGAGCCCAACCGGCATTTTCTTTATATCCTTCGGCCCACCAACCGTCAAGCACACTAAAATTAAGCACACCGTTCATAATGGCTTTTTGGCCACTTGTACCGGATGCCTCCATCAACCGTGTCGGTGTGTTAAACCATACATCCACACCCTGAACCAGTTTTTTAGCAACCTCAATATTATAATTTTCAATAAAGATTATCTTTCCCAGGAATTCAGGACGTTTGGATATTTCAATGATGTTTTTAATGACTTCTTGTCCTGCTTTATCATGTGGGTGGGCTTTTCCGGCGAATAAGAATATGACAGGTTTGTTTTCAATATTTACAAGCTTTGCAAGTCGGTCGAGGTTTTGAAACAATAGATACCCGCGTTTATAGGTAGCGAAGCGCCGCGCAAAGCCAATAATGAGAGCATCATCATGAATGGCATTTACCGTATTGATGATGAGGTTCGGGTCTTCCTGGCGTTTTGTCAGGTCATTATTCACCCGTTTTTTTAAATATTTTATTAAGTCTTGTTTCAGCTCTTTTCGAATTTGAATGATCTTTTCATCCGATACATTATGTATTTTGTTCCAATAATCGGGGTTGCTTTGGTCACGGCCAAACCCTTCGCCGTAAACATCTTTGTATAATTGTTTCCATAACGGCGATGTCCATGTATGGTAATGAACCCCGTTTGTTACATGTCCCATGTACAATTCATCGGCAAAATAACCGGGAAAAAGATTCTGGAACATGTCTTTGGCGACAATGCCATGCAGTTTACTTACCCCGTTTGTCTCCTGGGAGCAGCGGATGGCAAGATGGCTCATAGAGAATTCTTCATCTTTATGGTGTTTTCGGCTTCTGCCCAGTGCCAGGAAACTGTCCCAGTCCAATTTGAGATTTTCTACATAATTGGCAAAGTATTTTTTCATTAATTCGGGCTTGAATTTATCATGTCCGGCCGGAACAGGTGTATGTGTGGTAAAGAGTGTTGTAGACCTGATCAGTTCTATGGCTTCATCCATAGTCAAATCCTGTTCTTTTATATAATTCTCGAGGCGCGAAAGTGAAATAAATGCAGAATGGCCTTCATTGCAATGATAAAGAGAGGGGGAGATGTTGAGGCTTCGCAATAATTTAATTCCGCCTATTCCGAGCAGATATTCCTGTTTTAAGCGGTTTTCATTATCTCCACCATACAATTGATGTGTGATGAATTTGTCTTCCTCGTTATTTTCATTGATATCTGTGTCCATTAAATACAAAGGGACTTTTCCAATATCGAGCTGCCATATTTTGGCAAATATTGTTTTGCCGGGATAATCAACAGAAATGATCATTTCATTGCCATGATCATCAAATAACGGTTTTACAGACATTTTACTGAAGCGTTGGCGCTTGTAGTCGGCAATTTGGTCACCAAACAGAGAGATTTGTTGTTTAAAGTAACCGAACCTGTAGAGCAAGCCAACCGCCACCATATTTAAACTATTGTCGCTGGCTTCTTTCAGATAATCGCCTGCAAGCATGCCCAGGCCTCCGGAATAGACAGGGATGTGATCGCTTAGACCATATTCCATGCTGAAATAAGCAATAGGATTCTGGGGGCCAATGTGTGCACGGGACATATATTCGGAATAAAGGATGTAAACCGAATCGAGTTGTTGGTTGAAATCTTTGTTATTTTCCAGTTCACTTAACTGCTGATATGAAAGTGATTCGAACATTTTTACAGGATTTTGGCCTGTTAATTCCCACAATTCTTCATTGACCATTTGGAACAGCTCATAGGCTTCATCATTCCATGTCCACCATAAATTATAAATGATTTGTTTTAATTTATTTAATTTTTCAGGAATCTCCATTTCAATAAGCATCTTTTCCCAAGCTGCATGTTGTTCCGGTTCACTTATATTTCCAATGTTTTCAAATAATAATCGGTTTTGTATTTGTTCGCTCATAATCAATTTTTTTGATTTAAATAAATGATTTCAAAAGTAATAAAGTATATGATATGATTTGTTACATATATAAATTTAATTTGTGTCTGTCTATAAACTCAAGTGCTTGGATCATAAAACCAAGTAAATATGTGATTTCCCGGTTTTTTAATATTTATTTTGCATGAATTATACAAATAGTTGAATTCCAAGAAATATGGCTATGCACTAAACATAAATGTGTTAAGGCTGTCCAAAACGTTAATTTTTTACAACAAGAATTACTAAACCCTTCAAAAAACAATTGCTTAAAAAGCTGATTTTTGTGGAATTTAGTGTTTTAGTGGCATATATTCAATTATGTCCGCTAACTTCATTACGCTTGCCCCCAAAATTGCTCATTTACTTGAGTAAACTGCGCTTTTTGGGGCAGCGCAAGCCTCGTTATCGAACATTATGATACAAACACTTGTGTTTATAGATAGACTCTATTTAACAGCCTCAAAAAATGAAATGACAAAGATTATACTGTACCTTTTAAATCATTTTCAGCCAAATACCAGTCATTTTCAGGGGATCCTTTAAGACCTGATTGTTCCCTTTCAAGATAAAGTGCATAGGCGCGTTCGCGCACCTTGTTTTCTGTTATCCTGGGTTTGCGTGATCTGGTTGTTGACGTTTTTGCTTTTGACGTTGATTTCTTTGCTGTTGTTGATTTTTTTGTTGCCATAATGTTGAATATTAAAGTTTTAAAAATTAATATATTAAGAATTTTGTATTAAATGCTGATTAAATTATTTGCAATGCATATATACAAATCTTATTCCAAAAAGTTTCATTTTTTTAAGGGAAAAATTAAGCAATTTTAAAAAAACTGCAGACATTTTTTAAGGGCGGTTGATTATCAAAGTGTCATGATATCTGATAACAATCAATTGATTTTAACAAGCCCTTTTTGATACAGCTCATTTAAAAAGTGCATTGTTTCTTCGTTGCATTGGTCTTTTGGAACGTCGTATTCTGTTGTGAGGGTTTCAATGATTTGCATTGGTGTTGTTTCTTCTTCTAATAGTTCCCATATACGGCTGCCTGTTTCATCCAGGCCATAATATTCTCCCTGTTCAACACTCATCATCACATATTCATCATCCATCTTGCTGGCAAGCATGTCAGGGTCACGCATGATTTTGTCATCAGGGTGTATTGTTTTCTTTTTTTTGGTCATATTTTTTATAATAACAACTTAAAGTGTAAAAAGTGTTGTGAAAAGTGGTATTAAGAAATATTAATGGAGGTTGCTATTTATTTTTTATAACTTCTCCACAAAAGATAAAATGCCAATTGCTCTTCCTGCTTGCCCTTCTTTAAAGGAGAAGAAAAGATGATACACGCCGGTTTTCTGGCATTTAAAGTCAAATGATTGAAATATTTGTCCGCTTGATTCCAGCAAATTACTGGCGATCATTCGTTTTGTGTCATACAATTGTAGGATGCATTTGCCTCCCGAATTTTCAGCGTCGCATATGGTAAACCGGTATACTGTGTTTTGCTTGAGGATCATTGAATATTTGGCAACAGGAGCTTTTTCTCCCGGGCCTGCAGCTTCTAATTTTACTACAAAGTCTTTTAAATACGTTGCATCATCACCGGCTTTTGTAACACAATGATCTATTAATACATCATCCGGTTGGGCATGTGTTGGTATAAATAGTCCAAACAACATGGCAAATAAGGCAAAGCAAAAATATGTTTTTTTATTCATGATTTATTTTTTAACGAATTAAATACTATTTTTTGGTTGTTAATTTATTCCGAATTTGTTCGGTTTTATTAATTATATTTTTTAATTGTTCATCATTAATATGTACCACGCTTTTTTCATTTTGTATTATGGTGAGTCTCCCATCTTTTACGACTGATTCAGGTTCACCGACTTGTATGGTAATTTTAATTTGGTCAAATGCTTTTTTAATGGGTGTGATCTCATGGATCAGTTCTGCTATGTATTCATTGTTTTTGTAATTTTTTAATATCAACAACAGCTCGTTTAAAATGGTTTTTTGTTCTCCAATGGATTGCTTAAGTTTTCCGGATTCATCTTTTTGAGCTACCTGCGTTGCAATATAAAGGCCTTCAATCCAGGCACCGGCAACCATGATTGAACTGATATCCCCCCGGTTGTTTTCCCTGAGGTAATTGTCCATGTTATTGAAGTTTTGCACAGAAATATACATCAATGAATCAAGGTTTTGGCTGTTTTTGGATAGCCGTTTTAATGTAGAAAATTCAAAAAATTGTCCTACATTGATTCCGTCTGCAAGTGTTTTTATGGCCTTGATGTATTCAATCACAAGAGATTGTTGTTGATACATATTAATATAGCCCAGGTCTGTCCCGTATACACCCAGGTTAAATGCTTTTCTGTTATCAGACTCCAATTCAGTTACTACCTCAGTAGTAGCAAGGTATTTTTTAGAAAACGGAATGCCAAGGCTTTTGATCTGGGCAGCTATTTCAACCGGCGAAGCAATGTTTTGTACAATATTTTCCATGGCTTCATCGGAAACTTCAATTTCTTCTTCGGCTTGTTTCACAGAATCAGGAATTTCAAACTTATCTTCTTGTGCATTTTGATTGTTCGATTTACACGAACCGATTAAAAGCAAAAGTGTAAAACAGGTCAAAGCCAATGAGATACGTCCATCTCTGTATGCTTTCATCATAGTAAAATAGTATTAAATATTTAGAACAAATTTAAGAATTATTCGTGAGAAGATAAATTTTGATTTAATATTTTTTTGCATTAAGTGCTTTTATAATTTTCTTGGCCAGATCATAATATAGTATTAAGTAAAGGGCCAGGGCATACATCCAGATCAATACAATATTAAACCAGAATGTATCCATAGAATATCCTATAAATTTTTTTTCAGGTGCAAACAGGTGTGTGCGAAAATCCAATTTATTAACAGGCTTTGGAGCGAGGTAAATGGGGTATATTTTGGGATAAAGACGATGTTGGTATGTTATGATTTTTTTATCTTCTAATAATTGTTTTACAATGTCAGCTACATTTTCATTGTAATATTCATTTTTCATCTCATAAAAAAAATCAGGATTTTTTTTCATCCAGTATTGAATCATTTTTTCTTTTTGGTGCTGATGCGTATTGAATTCTTTTTGATAGTGTTCTTCAAGGTCATCAAGGATGGATGACACTTTGTTTGCGACTGGAAGGTTGAATTTTTCCGGAAGCAATCCTTCCGGGATATCATAATTTATTTTTTGATGGTGATTTTTTTCATATGTTAACTCATTTTTTAATAATAATAAATTTCCTTTTGTAGTGTCAATAGCCCCTGAGGCTATATACTCTTGTTGACATTGGTTAAGATTCTCCCTGAGTTCCGGGATGTAATACACTTTTTTATAATCTGCTTTATTGATTATTCTCTCTACAGGATAAAACTCTTTTTCAAATCGGTTGTCTTTAAATTGTTTAACCATTAATGCCTCGTATGTCCATTTTGTAGGCATGAGCTCTGCTATCACAGGCACCTTGCCAACGCTTGTAATGGACCGGTTTAATTTGTCAAATTCAAACATAGCACCGCTTAAAATCATCATCGGGATCATGGCCAGGGGAATCATGATGTATATTGTTACAACAGAGTTGAATGATGCAGAAAAGATAAGGCCTAATAAATTTGCAAACGCAGCGGTTGTGAATAATGCAATCCAGTAATAAATGAACATTCCTTTTATTTCCAGGATATTATTTGCAACCAACACAAACAGGAAGGCCTGGATGGCTGAGATCAAAAATAATATCAATATTTTAGAAACCAGATAGCCGGAACGACTCAGGTTTAAGAATTGTTCCCGTTTCAATAGTTTTTGGTCTCGGAAAATTTCTTCGGCACTGACAATTAATCCCAGGAATAATCCTACAATCAATGTCATAAATATGAACCGCGGAATGTTTTCATTTTCTCTGAATATGTATTGCCCGGTATCCGGATCGGATACATATCTGACTATGAATGAAAGGATAAATCCAAGTACAGGAGCTTCTAAAAGTGTTAATAAGATATATTGTTTGTTGCTGATTTTGGATACAAAATCCCGGGAAAAATAAATTTGACATTGTTTAAACCATCCCGGGATATTTAATGTTTTGGGTGGAGGGGTATGAATGACCGGTTTTTCTTCTATTGATATATTGGTTTCCATCCGGTGTTCCCATTCTGTTGGACTGGTTTTCCGTTTATCGGTGTATCTTCCGAATTCATCAACTACACGGGCTTCAATGACATTGAATATGAGTTCAGGATTTACACTTCCACATGTCGGGCATTCACCAATATCACTATTGATTTGGGCATCCATACGCTTAAAGTACATCACGGCTTCAATCGGATTTCCGTAGTAAATCATGCGCCCCCCGATGTCCAATACCATCACATTGTCAAACATTTTGTATGTCTCAGATGATGGTTGGTGTATAACAGCAACCACTAATTTTCCTTTCAATGAGAGCTCACGCAGTAAATCCATCACATTTTCAGAGTCTCTTGATGATAAACCTGTTGTGGGTTCGTCAACAAAAAGTATGGATGGTTCACGGATAAGTTCCAATGCAATATTCAACCGCTTGCGCTGTCCGCCAGAAATAATTTTGTTCAGGGGCGACCCCACCTTTAAGTGTTTTTGTTCTGAGAGGCCCAGGCTTTCCAATGTTTTTAATACCAGCCTGTTGATCTCGTCTTTTGTTTTGTCTTTAAAACATAATTTGGCATTGAAATATAGGTTTTCATATATGGTTAGGTCCTCAATGAGCAGGTCGTCTTGCGGGACCATTCCAAAGACCCCTTCAATTTTTTCAGATTCTTTATGAAGATCAATTCCATTGATGAATACATTTCCCTGGTTTGGTTCTTCAATACCGCTCAATACATTCATTAAAGTGGTTTTTCCTGCCCCGCTAACACCAATGATGCCAATAAATTTCCCATGATTTTCTGAAAATGTAACATGGTCAATCCCAATGGTTCCATTCGGAAATTGGTAAGATATATCATTGCAATGAAATGATATTTTGTTTTCAGTGATATCTTCAAGATAGTGAGCAGTAACATCACTGTAATATAAAGGCTTTCCTTTTGGTAATTTAATGGTACTTCCCGATGCAAACAGGTTGATGTTTTTTCTGCTCATTATTAGGCCATTAAAGTAGAGCTCCTCATTCCCTGTGTATTTAAGGAAATAAAGGTCTACACTATTAACATGCAGAATAAATATGTTTCCGTTAAGTTCATCTGTTTTGATTGATTTGGCATGCTTATATGTTGTTTCTTGGCTGTTAATAACCATGAAATTGCTTGAAGTGTCGAGTATTTTCGGTTCATTTTCTATGATGAATGTTTGAATTTCAGAAATTTCATCAGACGAAATTTTAAATACTTCGGCTACAGTGTTAATGATGGCCATACGTTGGGATGTGAACTTTTTATCTGCATTCACCATTTCGTATAACCGTACAATTGCAATGATTTTTTGTTCCTGGTTTAGTGTTTGATTTATTTTACGGCATATACCAAGTATTTTGACAGAATCTCTTACAGACGTTAGCTTTTTTTTGTCTTGTTTCCCGGTTGGTTTTTCATGGATGCCGGCGAAATTATCAAAGAGTTTAACATATTCATTAACAGCTTCCTGGTTAAGTTGACTTTTTAAAAATTCTATGACAAATTTTCGTTCGTTTGAATCAATATTGACCCCTGCGTCTTGTTTTGCAATAATGGCGAATAATTGCATCAGGGCTTTTAAAATTTCTTCACTCATAAGCTATGTCTTGAGTAGAGGTTTGGATTAATTCATTATATGAAATTTTTTCAGAAGACAAATTTGCGTTATTTTTTGAATTTCAACAAATAAAAATAACAATGTTTTTAATGTTTAGTTAAAAGAAGCAGTCATGGAGAGCATTTAATAATTTATTAAATAATTGAATTCAGTATAAAAAGTATAAAGTTTAAAGTATTATTTATCTGGTTCTACCACGAATTTAATGGTAACTTGCAATTTGTTTAAACAGTATTTTAGGTACTGTAAAAATATTTAACCACTAAAATAAGGGCAGTACCATTTATCTAATATACAACAAGTTATTAAAATATCGCAAAATCCCATAATAGCCTAAATATCACACAATTAACTTTATAAACTTTCAACTTTCAACTTTCAACTTTCAACTTTTTTAAACTACACTCAAGAGTTATTCCTTATAACTTATTTTTTCAAACGGTATGTCAACTATTTCAGAGTATTCTTCACCTGCTTCCTGCATATCTTCGTCATCATCAGGATAAAACCATTTAATTAATACATCGTTTCCGTTTTCATAAATTTCTTCGAGTTTCATAAGTATGTCCAAAAGTGCTTTGGATGATGCAGTATTAAAATATTCGAGTTTAAAACTAATGATGCTTTTTTCATTCGGGCTTTCTGCATATTCATCAAGCCAGTTAAGCAGAGGAGAATAAAAGTTTGCAACATCTTCGGGCATTGACCTGCCCGAGATTTCAAATTTATTATTATCCGGATCAAAAATGATTTTAGGTGTATCTTCAGTTTCTTTTATAATGATTGGTTCCATAGTTGCTGATTTTTTAAAGGTTTACCCTTGGGACTGATGATGTTAATAAAAAGAAAGATGTGTACTCAGTAATAGGGAGAAAATGATAAATAAGTTGTTTCCCTGTTTTTCTTTTTATATCAATAAATCCAAGGCCTGCACCACCTTTATCAGATAATTTACCTTTTTGTATTTGTTCTTTATATAGCTCTTTTAATCCCGGTTTATCTAACTTATTTATACGTTCTAACATGTCTTTAAGTTCTTTAATTCTTCGATTATCTATTATATTACCGGTTGTAATATTGTATTCCTGGTCTCCTTTGCTCACCAAAAAAATGCCTCTACCTGAAAAAGAATTGTCTTCAATATTGCTATTGTCTTCAGCATGCTTGCTGATATTTTGGAGGCATTCAACCATAACATGAAACACTCTTTTTTGAACCGGCCCTGTTTCGGCCTCTTCTTTCATGTTTGATTCTGCTAAAGAAGTGAACGCTTTGGTTATCTGATGCGTTATTTCCCCTTCGTATACGAGGGTTATTTCATGAGCTTTCATGGTTTTATAAAAGTCATAAACAAACTCAAGAAACCCCTGTAATTTTTTATTTTTAACCATGGTTGAAAATATATTTGAAGGCCATAAAGTTAATATTTTTTTTATTAAGTAGTTAGAACATAGTTGTCATGTTTTGTTTTTTCCTTATTGTTCTTTTTTACAGTGTTTTATGTTTGAGCTCAAAAAACTTAATCAAAAGCTATTCCAATTAATAAAACATCATCTATTTGTTTTTTGTTACCCACCCATTTATTAAAATCTTTCTCAAAATAGTTCATGTATTGTGTCATAGAAAAGTCAGGATGGGCAAGGAGCGCTTCCCGTATTCGTTTAGGAGAATATTTTTTATTATCAGGCCCTCCGTATTGATCGGTTAATCCGTCTGAAAAAAAGAATATTTTGTCTTTTTTATTCAGTTGTATAATATGATTTGTGAATTTTTCTTCCTTTTTCTTAAAATGTGGTATCCCTCCAATGGCTTTTTTATCTCCTTTGTATTCTTGTAATTCAGAATTCCTTAAAAGGTATAATGGGCGGTGTGCCCCGCAATAATGCATTTCCATTGTTGTTGTGTCAATTTTACAAAAAGCAATATCCATCCCGTCTCTTGCATAAGCATCGGGCTTATCCTGGTTTAAAGCCGATCTTACCCGGTAATGCAATGTATCGCATATTTCTCCTGCTGTTAAACGCGGGTCATGGTCAACAATATTGTTCAACGTAAAGTAAGCAATGAATGAAAGCAAAGCACCCGGCACCCCGTGGCCTGTACAATCAACAGCAGCTATATAGGCAATGTTTTCTTTGACAAGCATCCACGGAAAATCTCCACTCACAACATCTTTGGGTTTGTAAAAGATAAATGAATCAGGGAATGTTTCATGTAGGCTCTTATTGGTAGGAAGGATAGAGCTTTGAATTCGTTGCGCATAATTTATGCTGTCTTCAATTTTTTGATTTTTTTGTTGTATCTCTCTTTCGATTCGTTTGGCTTCGGTTATATCATGGCCGATAAAAAGGATTGTTTCCAACTCTGATTCATTAAATTCAGGAATGGCATTTATATTGATGATTTGGAGGAAATTTTCATCCTGATGGCCTGTATTCACAGAAAACTCGTCTTGTTGTTTTACAGGGTCTTCTTTTATTTTTCTAATGGCCTCATCAAAATAATTTGAGAACACTTCGGGGATGCTTAAGTTAGACAAATGTTTGTTGACCATTGTTTCAGTTGGCATATGTAAGAAGTCTTTTACTACAGGATTGGCATAATAACATTCTCCATCTATACTAAACCTGATGATCATATCGAGGCTGTTTTCTGAAAGTGATTGCATCCGGCTTCGCATGCGTTCTTCTTTTTCTGCCCTTACACGTGCTGTGATATCCCTTGAATTGAAAATGATTCCCTGAATTGAGGGGTCGTTCAATAAATTTCTTCCTGTGGTTTCAAGAAATATTTTTGTTCCGTCCTTTTTTAGGTAAGCATATTGCTTTGTTATTATTCTTTGGGGATTTGACAGAAGGGCATCCAGCATCTCATTGAATTCTTTTTTTCCTTTTTTGGTCAGCCGTTCCTGGTCTTTCCCGCCTTTTATCTCTTCTGTTGAAAATCCTATTATATTATTCACAGAAGGACTTACATAGGTTAACTTTTTGTCTTGGCCATAAATATAAATGATTTCAAATGCATTTTCGAGTAATGAGTGCAGCCTGTTTTGTGCTATTTTTACCTCTTTAATTTTGCTTTCCAGTTGATCATTCGATATTTTTAATTCCTCCTGGGTAATCTGCATTTCTTCGGCATTTTTTCTCAACTGCTCTTCCCCTTCTTGTAGTTCTTTTGTTTTTTGGCGCGACTCTAACAATAAACGTTCGGTTTGTTGATTAACTTTCAGATTAAAAATGGTTTGCCCAATGATTTCAGCCATTTCTTTCATGAACCGTATTGTTAATTCTTCTATTTCTTCTTTAACAGAGGCGAATTCGATAATGCCCTGTATTTTTTCATTACTTAATAAAGGAACAATAAGGAGACTGCGTGGCTTTTTTTCGCCCACCAATCCCGAGGTGATGGTCACATAATCTTCCGGTATTTCTGTTCTGTAAATGATTTCTTTTTCATAGGCGCAGGCCCCGATTAATCCATATCCGATTTTAAACTCCTGGTTGAGAATTTTTTTCCGGTTATATGCATATGTTCCTGTATTGGTTAAAACATCTTCCTGGTCATTATAAACATAAAATGCCCCCTGGATGAATCCGGCATATTTTACTAAATTGACCAGCACGTCATATGATACATCTTCAATTTTATTATGCGATCGTAATATGTCAGAAATTAAATCTTTCCCCTGGGATATCCAATTTTCTTCTAATTCCTTTTTGTAGTTTTTTAAAAGATTATCACGCATAACAAGCAGCGAATTACCCAATACATCCGATTCATCAATGTCAATTTCTACTTCATAATTCCCTTCACCTATTTTTTGAGCAAATTCAACATTTTTGTTTATTTTTTCATCTCGTTTGTTTATTTCCTGCTGAAAATATTCTTTTCTTTTTAAATATTGAGACGAAGCATGATACGCTAAAAAACCGGCCAAAAAAGGAAGGATATCTAAAATATAAAGCACCGGATGAGCCGCATGTAAGGCCCACAAACCTTTTAATGTGATGGATACATCATAAAAAATAAAGCAGGTGAACCAACCCAAAATCAACAATAAAAAACCTAATGCAGCGCCAATGATCGTGCTATTGGGAATAAAATTTGGTTTGGCATTATGTTTTAAAGTATTGTTCTGCATGTTTATTCTTGCTTCATTAATAGATTTTTAATTTCCTGGCTTATGATTTGTGTGAATTGCACCAAAAAACCGATCACGTCTTCTGAGTATTCCTCAAAAGTAGCCAATTCCAACACCCCTATGGTTTCGTCATTGCCAAGCAAAGGAATGATAATCAAATGGTTGGGGGTGCTTTTCCCAAGGCCTGAAAAAACCTGCATATAATCATCAGGCACATCCGATATCCGGAGTGTTTTTTGATCTTTAGCAACCTGCCCGGATAAACCTTCTCCTATTTTAAATGGAGATGGTTCCGTTTCAGAGAAATAAGCATATGTGCCTTTCAATTCAAATAATCCGTTTTGTTTATTTTTAACATAACACAAACCTTGCACAATAGCATATTGCTTTGCAATATGTTCCAGCATTTTTTGAGAATATGTTTCAATATTATCATCTGCTTTGGGAGGAATTGTGTTTTTTATTTGATTTTCAACATCAATATCCTGGTTTTTTTCTTGTTGTCTTTTTTCTTGTTCAATGATTTTTTCTTTTTCCAGGGCGTTGATTTTTTTATCCTTTGCAACCATTGTATCCTGATAAAATGTTGTTGTTTCGGAAAGCTTCATGCTTGTCTTAATATAAAAAAGAAATAGGGTGAAACCTGTTACTATATTTAATAAAAATAATAAGTACAGCATTATCATTGGTTGTTTCTCATCAGGCATTAGTGCATGATGCTCTAAATAAGCCAGAATAAGAAACGGGATTAAAAAAACGAATCCGGTCAATATAATGCTTAATATTTTAATATATCTGCCCATTATATTTAAATTTTCTACAAATTACACAAAAAATTAATTATTTCATCGGTTTTGAATATATGATCTACATTAACGGCTTGAATTGCGCTTTCTGTCATGGTATTAATATCACATTCTTTCGGGTCCTGAACAATGGTGGTACCATTCATTTCTTTTATTTTTTTTAATCCTGCAGTCCCATCCCTGTTTGCACCTGAAAGTAAGATGCCTGTTAGCTTTTCTCTGTATACTTTTGCAGCCGTCATAAACGACAGGTCAATAGAAGGCCTTGAATGGTTTATATTATCTTCGGTGGAAAGAGCGATTGTGTTGCCAATTTCAACAAACATATGATAATTAGCAGGAGCAAGATAGGCATGTCCCGGTTTAATCGGCTCTTTATCATTGGGTTCGCTGATTTCGACTTGGGATTTTAATGCCAACACTTCAATGAATCCTGATCGTACATGTTTTAAACGATGCAAACACATTAATATACTCCGGTCAAAATTATCCGGTAGAGAACTTAGGATATTTGTAATAACCTTAAAGCTGCCCGCAGAACCACCTATGATTATTGTTTTTTGCATTACAGGTTTTTATTTTTTTTGGTAAATACTCTCAACCGGAGAAAAGACACTAAATTTATTGGCGATTTCGTGATTATTGATTGTTTCTTTTGTCCCGATAATGAATAACCCTCCTTTTTTCAGGCAATCATATAACCCTTCAAGTATTTTTGATTTTAATGTAAAATTAAAATAAAGCATTGAATTTCTGAAAAGAATTATGTCATTGTTTTCTGGTGGAGACTCCAATATATTTTTTTTATCAATTGAAGACACGTTTTTTAGTAAGTCCTCATTTAATATTGCATACGATTCATATTTGGTGTAATATTTATTCAATCCCCCTTCTTTGCCGTCTATACGGATATAATTTTCTTCACTGATTTTAATTTTTTCTTGTTTAATGACGCCCTTTTTAATATCGGACAGGCTTTTATTACTCGATGTGTACGCAATGATTTCAACCTTATCTAAAGCATTACTCTCTTTCAAAATAATCAATAAAGAATAGAGTTCTTCCCCTGTAACACATTCCGGGAGCCATATTTTATAGTGGTCTTTTTTTGCAATATGATTGGGGATAATATCATTGCTAAACAATCTCCATAGTGAAGGATCTCTGAAAATTTCTGTTTCTTCGATTGCAATGGTTCTTAAAAACAGATCAAAAAAGCCATGATTCTTTTTAAGTCGTTTTATAAGTTCTTCAGTAGAATTGAATCTGTATAAATAGAGTAGCCTGTTTAATCTGCGCATGAATGAGATCAAAGCATAATCTTTAAAATCATGCTTATAAACACTATTTATCACATTCATCACTTCTTTGGCTTCTTTTATTCCAATATCCGGCTGGGCTCCCATTAGTTATTTTGTATAAAATTATGGCTATGAAGATAATATTTTTCCCCGAAAAAATCAATAATTATATGTATTCCTTAACACAAGTTTAAAGGAATGAAAAAAGATAATAGCGTAAACGTATAAAAATTATCTGTTATAAAGATATGTGATATTTTTTAAGAATTTGGTGTAGTCGGAGTTATAAATATTTTTCTTTAATTTCCATTTCCAATTTCCATCAGGTTTTGACGGGCGGTTCATAATGGCTTTTTCTCCCAACCCAAGAATGTCTTGCATTGGAACAATGGCAATATCACTCACAGATTGGAAAGCAAGCCTTACCAGTTCGGTGTGACAGTTTTTGCTTGTTATTTTTTTCCCTGTATATTGCTGTAATCGTTTTTTTGTTGATTTGTCCAGGTCTTGGAACCATCCTTTTGTTGTATTATTATCGTGAGTTCCTGTATATACCACACTGTTTTTAATGTAATGATGCGGGATGTCACCTGATGTTGGCATGTTTTCATCAAATGCAAAATGCAACACGTTCATTCCCGGAAAATTATAATGGTCTCTCAATTCATAAACCGGACGGTCAATATCTCCAAGGTCTTCTGCTACAAACGGAAGCTCGCCAAAGCAATAAGATAAGGTATTAAATAATTCATAAGCCGGCCCGGGTTTGTAAGAGCCGTTGATTGCTGTTTTTTCATTAGCAGATACTTCCCAGTATGCAGAAAGCCCTCTGAAATGATCTATGCGCAACAGGTCAAAAAATTTCAGGTTTTGTTCAACACGCTTTACCCACCACTGATAGCCATCTTGTTTGAGCCGTTCCCAGTTAAATATCGGCATTCCCCACAATTGCCCGGTTTCACTGAAATAATCGGGAGGTACTCCGGCGACCACAGAAGGCTTTAGCGAATCATCCAATTTAAAATATTCGGGGTGCGTCCATACATCTACACTGTCGTAATTCACATAAAGAGGCAGGTCACCTAATATTCGAATGTTTTTGGAATGACAGTATTTTTTTAAGAGAAAAAATTGTTGATGAAATAAGAATTGGATAAATTTTTCTTTATTGACTTCATATTCATTTTCTTTTGCAAATTGTTCCAATTGTTCATGATGCCTGTATTTATAAGCATCAGGCCATTGATGCCAGGGCATTTTAAAATGATTTTTTAAAGCCACAAATAAAGCATGGTCATGGATCCAATAACTTTCTTGTTCAAGAAAACGATCAAATGCTGTTTTAAATTCTTCGGGCCGTTCTTTCTGAAACCGGGTGAATGCCAAATCAAAAATGTTGTTTTTAAATTGTACGGATAGTTTAAAATCAACTGTTGAACCTGTTTTAACACCACATTTGCCCAACTCTGTTAATTCAATGAGTTTGTGTTGGAGGAGCAGGTCCGGACTGATGAACATTGTATTTCCGCCAAACGCAGAATAAGAGCTATAAGGAGAATAGCCATGTCCTTCGTCTGTTGGATTAAGAGGTAAAATCTGCCAGAATTTTTGTCCTGTTTCGGCCAGAAAGTCAGCGAATTCATAAGCTTCGTGTCCCAGATCACCTATTCCATAATTACCGGGCAGAGAGGAGATATGGAGTAATATACCGCTTCCTCTTACGTTTGTTTGGATCTTGTCTTTTAAGACAGATTCCGGATAGTTTGTGAAAACATCAGTCGGTTTAGTCATTCATGTTATTTTTTATGGGTTGAAAAATAAGAATAGAATGGTTTTGTATATAGTGTGTATCTGGTTTTTTCTTTGTCAATGATTCATCACTCTGTCCACCCCATTTTTTTGCAGAAGAATCAAGCAATACATTCCATTCATCGCTCATTTTAATCTCTAAAGGTTCTTCCGAAAAATTAAGATAAGCCAGTATTTTATTATTTTGATACCAGCGATGGATTTGAATGTATTTTTTTTGTTCGTTATATGAAACAGCCATTGATCTCCGGTCTGTTGTGCTCAATACCGGATGTTCTTTTTTAAGTTGAATGAGTTTTTTATAAAACTTAAGCATGGCTTGTTTCCTTGAATTCGTTTGCATCTCATTCCAATCCAGTTTGCATTGAAAGAATGTATCATCTGATTCGATATCAGGAGATTTTTTTGAGCCATGCAATGCCTTGTATTCCCGTTTTCTTCCTTTTTTCACCCGCTCAACCAATGCATTGTCAGAATGATTGATAAAGTACATAAACGGGGCATCTTCTGCATATTCTTCACCCATAAAAATCAAGGGGACAAAAGGTGAAATAAAATACGTGGCAGCAGCCAGTTTAAGTTTTTCAAATCCGGTTAAATCGCTCAGGCGTTCACCATTCAACCGGTTGCCAATCATATCATGGTTTTGGGCATATACAATGAATTGATGCCCGAAGATTCCGTCGGCTTGAGCACCAAACTTTTTTTTTCGGTATTTTGAATATATTCCGTCGTGAACATATCCTTCTGTAAACGATTTAGCCAGATGTGCAACGTTTCCAAAATCTTCATAATACCCAATTTGTTCCCTTGTTATCAGAGCATGCAGCGTATGGTGAAATTCTTCGAGCCACTGGCCGTCCAGTCCATATCCGGCTTTTGATTTGGGTGAAATGTATTTTGGGTCATTCAAAGCGCTTTCTGCAATTAAGTAATGTTGTTTGTTCGTTTGCAAAGTAAATTGATCAACAACGTCTTTAAGTTCATCTAAAATATGTTTAGCGCTAAAATCAAAAATGGCATGCACAGCATCAAGCCTTAATGCATCAATATGAAAATCCCGCAGCCACATGAGCGCATTTTGGATATAATAATCTCTGACACCGTCACTGTATGCATCGTCAAAATTGATGGCTTTACCCCACGGTGTATGATATTGATTGGTAAAGTAGGGGGCAAAAGATTCCAGGTAATTGCCTTCTGGGCCCTGGTGATTGTATACTACATCCAGTATAACAGCAATTCCGTTTTGATGACAGGCATCTACCAGTTTTTTTAGTTCATAAGGGCCTCCATATGAGTTTTGCACTGCAAACGGATACACCCCGTCATATCCCCAGTTTTTTTGTCCCGGAAATTGGTTTACAGGCATTAATTCAATGGCATTGACGCCAATATCTTTTAAATAGTTGATTTTCTTTATTATTCCCTCAAATGTTCCTTCAGAAGAAAATGTTCCGGTGTGTAGTTCGTACATGATCATGTTTTCCAGGGCAATGCCGTTCCATTTTTGGTCGTTCCATGAATATTCTTCCATTATGACTTCAGAAGGGCCGTGAACACCTTCCGGCTGATAGGTTGAAGTTGGATCGGGACGGATGACGGATTTGTTAATGATATAGTGATACCGCGCCCCTGGTTTGATGCCATGTACTTGCTTATACCAATAACCAGATTCATTTTTTTTAAGTGTATAACATTGTTTAAAAGGATGGGTGACTTCCAGTTCCATTTGCCTGGCCAAAGGTGCCCATACAGTAAAATCACATGCATTGGCTTTGCTGTTGTATACAGCTCCTAATGTTCTTTTTTCTGTTTGTTTGCTCATATTCATCGAGCGGTTAATCGGATAAAAAGTCAGCTACAATAAATGTACTGCCGCAAATAAGGATCAGATCGTCAGGCCCTGCTTGTTCCCTTGCATTGTTGTATGCTTTTTTTACTTCTGGATAATGCGTCCCATTTAAACCGTGTTTTGCTGCTGCAGCCATAAGTTCTTCAATATCCATAGACCTGTCAACAGAAGATTTAGTGAAATAATAGCGGGCATTTCCGGGCATTAATGAGAAAATCCTGTCAATGTCTTTCCCTTTTGTAGAGCCAATAATAATGTGCAGTTCTTTATAGTTTAAAAACCGAATGTTATTTATTAATTCTTTTATTCCTTCCGGATTATGTGCTATATCACAAATCGAAAGGGGTTTTTTTCTAACCACTTCCATGCGTCCTCTCAGTTGTGTATTCCGGACAACATTTTTGAGCCCTCTTTTGAGTTCCTCGCTATTGATTTGATATCCTGATTGTTTTAAACAGTCTATCGCTTTAATCGTTGTGATGAGATTTTTTTCCTGGTATTTACCGAGCAAATCAGTCTCAAAGGTGTTGGACTCATGGTTTTCCAGTGAGATCAATTGCGACCTGAAATTCTTATGACCGGACTCTTTTATTTTATATTCCTGGTCAGCAAAATAAATTGGTGCAGACTTATTTTTTGCTTCTTTAGTAAAGATATCTTTAGTGTTGTCTTGTGTTTCTCCTATTACTACAGGAATTCGATGTTTTATGATACCTGCTTTTTCAGATGCTATTTTGGCAATTGTATTTCCCAGGATATCTGTGTGGTCTGTCCCGATGTTTGTTATCACAGAAAGGACAGGGGATAGGATATTGGTTGTATCCAATCGTCCTCCAAGGCCTGTTTCAATCACTGCGATATCTACATTTTTATCTTTAAAATAATTCAATGCCATGAACAACGTCAATTCAAAAAAGGATGGCTTGATATTATCAATATGCCTGTTTGCTTTCCGGATAAAAGCATTCACATATTGTTTTGTTATTTTTTTCCCGTTTATTTTAATCCGTTCCCTGAAATCCATTAAATGAGGAGAAGTGAATAAGCCGGTTTTGTATCCGGAAGCCATTAAGACAGAGGCTGTCATATGAGCTACCGATCCTTTGCCGTTGGTCCCTGCAATATGGATAGTATCAAAGTAACGATGCGGATAATTAAAGTGATAATCAATCAGGTGGGCATTGTCAAGATCGCATTTGTATGCAGCCGTACCCGAACGCTGAAACATGGGCAGGGATTTGTATAAATATTTAAGGGTTTTTCTATAATTCATCCTGATATTAAAACAATCTTTTTGAATGCTTTATAAAAACCGGAGGGTTTGCTATTTCAATATTCCGAAATAATAAACCCTCCGGCGGTAAAAAAGTCAAAGTAAACAGATTTTTTTAACAAAATCCAAGCCAATCAAAAAAATATTGGCATATGTATTGTAATTTTTTTAAAATTAATTTGTGCCAAATGATTTTTCAATTTCTTCAAGTGATTTTCCTTTTGTTTCAGGAATAAATTTCTTGACAAAGAAATAGGTACCTACCATGAATGCTGTGAAAATATAGAAGGTATTTCCTTCTCCAATAGTATCGAGCAGCCAGGGGAATAAGAAAGTAACCAAAAAGCTGATGGATCCATTGAAAAAACCGGCAATAGAAATTGCAAATCCCCGCAAATGATTCGGGAATATCTCAGACAATATAACCCACATTACAGGGCCTATAGATATAGCAAATGAAGCGATAAAAATCAAGATAGCGATCAAGACCACTGTTCCCGGCAATTGCACGGATCTTTTTAACAGGTCTAATTTATAATCGTCCATTTCAGTTTTTGTCATATCTTGTTTTAATGCTGCTAAAAATGCTCCCCTTGATCCATATGTGACACCTTTTATTTGTTCAAACTTCGCAAGTGTTTCTGGAGATATTTTTTCGTTTTGTTGAAACTCAGCATAAACAGCATCAGAAATTTGATATTCTGCTGTTTTAAATGTGGTTCCAATGACAAAATGAGTTAATGCCATTCCTATGGCGCCCAAGAGTAACAGTCTTCTCCTGCCGAAATTATCAATAAATAACATGGCAACGATGGTGAATCCAAGATTTGTTAACCCTATAATAATGGCTTGTATTAAAGAGGCATCTCTGGAAGAACCGGCTTTTTCAAATATTTCCGGTGCATAATAGAAAATGGAATTAATCCCGGTAAATTGTTGCAGCATCCCTAATACAATCCCAATGGTGATGAAATACTTCATCTTTCCTGAAAATATTTTCCTAATAGTTTCCCAAACAGTAAATGATTTGTTTTGCAGCGATTCCTTAATTTCTGCAATGCCTTTTCTTACATACTCTTCACCCCCTGTTTTAAGCATATTTTTTTCGGCCTGCTCTTTTTTTCCTTTAAGAAATAGCCATCTGGGGCTTTCAGGAACAAAAAACAAAGATACCAGATATAAAAGAGCCGGTATTGTTTCTACTCCCAACATCCAACGCCATGCAATTTCATGATCTACATTGTTATAAATATACCGGTTGGAGAAGAATGAAAGGCTGATTCCGATCACAATGTTCAATTGATTGATGGAAACGAGCATACCCCGTTTTTCCGGTGGGGCAATTTCAGCAATATACACAGGAGCAACCAAAATGGCCATCCCAATCCCTGCGCCACCTATGATCCTGGCAATAATGAAAAACCAAAATTCAACAGCAATGGCAGACGTAATAGCCGATATGGTAAACAATGCTGCTGTAATAATGAGTGTCTTTTTTCTTCCTAATAAATTGCTAAAGAAACCCACCATCAGCATTCCTCCTAAACTTCCTAAAAGAACAGCCGAAACAGACCATCCTAAAGCAATAGGAGTGAGGTCAAAATAGCTCCGGATAAATGGGACTACCCCTGATATCAATGCACTGTCAAACCCCAGTAAAAAGCCGCCTAAAGCTACTATTACCGAAATGACAATAGTATATAATTTTTTGTTCATCTTAAATTATTTTAGTTTATAGTTTGTTTTTAATATTAAGTACTACTGTAAATTTAGTGGAATCAAATCTGAATACTTCAATTACAGGCTTCAAATAATCAACTGTTCAGTATTTATTGTGTTTTAGCATCTTGATATTAAATATACACCGTGATATCATTGATTTCTTTTGCATCTTCAAAAGGAATACGTTTTCCTGAATATTCGTTTCCATTCATGACGATTTTTTTGTCATCACCTTTTTTGATTGTAATATTGAATACTTTGTTTCTGAATATTCTTTTCACGCTGATATCATCCCAGTCAGATGGCAAGCACGGATCAATTATCAATCCTTCCCAATGAGGCCTGATGCCGAGAATGTATTGCGTAGCTGTCACGTACATCCAGGCAGCTGTGCCTGATAACCATGATACATTGGCCAGCCCGAATTTATCGGATTCAGGGCCAAAAATATTCGATACATACGCATAAGGTTCTGCTTTGTATCTCCATATTCCGGCTTTGTCCATTGCATTTTTAGGGATTAATTGATGGTAGTATTTCCAGGCTCTGTCGCCTCTGCCCAGCATACATTCTGCAATGATTGCCCAGGTGTTGGCATGGCAGAAAACAGAAGCATTTTCACCGGTTCCTTTATTATAATTTGTTAAAGGGTCCTTAGGATCAGGAAATGTGGTGATAGACGGATGAATTAATTTAAGGCCCAATTCGGTATCCAGGTATTCATTGGCCACATCCATTGCCTGTGTAGCCCTTTCTTTGTCAACATATCCCGAAAGTACAGCCCAGGACTGGGCATTGAGCCATATTTTGGCTTCATAATTATCATTGGTACCCAAGAATAAACCGCTGTCCATGATTGCTCTCCTGAACCATTTTCCATCCCAGCCAATGGAATTGATGATTTCTTTTTGTTTATTCCAAAATGTTTCGTATGCATTTATGTCTTCATCTTTTCCAATAAGTTTCGCCAGTTCAACTAATTTTGGGAGTGCAAATCCGATTTGCATGGAGGTCCAAAAGCTTTCTCCTTTTCCTTCGCGGCACACTTTAAACATTTGATCATTCCAGTCTGAATGAAGCATCAAAGGCAGGCCATTAGCTCCCAGATTTTCCAGGGTAAAATCAAATGATTTTTTCAGATGTTCATATACTGTTGCTTTCCCTTCATCATAAAATGCTATTTCTTCATTGAGAAATTCGGTTTTTCCTTCCTCCATCACCGCATTCCAAACGGCAATGACAGGCCACCAGTGATTGTCTGAATGTTTTCGATGAACCGGTTCCCAGTTTTCATGCGGGAAAAAATAATGGTTGGTATGCCCGTCTGCATATTGCTGCCCCAGGAGCTGTCGTATTTTATTTTTGGACGCTTCAATGTCAATAGGTGTTTGGGATAAAATATCTTGTGAAGTATCTCTGAATCCAACCCCCCTGAATGTTCCGGTGGCGTAAAATGAAATGTTTCTCGAGAATTGGAAATTCCGCTGTGATTGGTATGGATTCCAGGTATTGATTTCACGTTGTGCATCTTTATCGGGTATTTTACATTCAAAATGATCGAGATAGTTAGTCCACTCTTCCTGAAGGGCTTTGTATGATTTTTCTACAAAATCAGTTTGCCTGCAGTGAGCAATGCTTTGTTCTATATCTTCTTCTGTCATCGCAGCACCCAAAAATACATTGATCTCTTCGGTTTGGCCCGGCTCAAGGTGTACTTCCATTTGCAATGCACCACACGGGTCGCCGCCGAATAAAGATGAATTGGAACATCCGTCTTCTTCAATGGCTTGAGGATTTGATTCGCTTCGGTAACTGCCAATAAATTCATCGCGGTCACCGTCGTATCCCTTTAATTTTTTATTTGAAGCAAAATAAATCAATGGTGTTTTGTCGGGATTGGGTTGTGTTTCCACACCATATTTAAAGACCAAACCGTCCATGTTCTCTTTATAATACACACTCATTTGATGTTTCATATAACAGGCCCATGATATTTCCCTCATATATTCCATCATACCGAATTCAACAAATGAGAAAAGATTAAGATCTTTAGGTTTATCAGAATCATTTGTGAGTTTTAAGTTCCAGATTAAGCAATTTTCAAATTTTCCTACAAAATAATTTGCATCTGCTTTCAACCCGTTTTTTTCTGCATTGAATTTAGTATATCCCATGCCATGTGTCGCCTTCCATTTATCCGGTTTGTTTAACACAGGTTCGTTTGTCGGGCACCAGTATTCTTTGGTGTTTTGATCCTGAATGTAATAATAGAAACCTGATCGGTCTGTTGGCAAATGATAAAAACGATAGCGATTAATACGCCATATTTGCGGAGATTTATAAAATGCCAGTCCACCTCCCGCGTGTGACATCATAGTATGAAATGTGCCATTTGACAAATAATTCATCCACGGGGTGGGGGTATTATATTTTTTAATTATTACTTCTTTGTTTGCATCATCAAATTGATAAAAGTCTTTCGGATCCAGTTCTTTTTTCATAAATAATTCGTTTTATTTGATGTTTAATGATTTATTGATTGAATAATTAACTTCTCATATACCATTCCCAGGCAACAGTAATAAGAATCCAGACTGCTGGCAGAGCCAAAGCCCATTTCCACAGGTTTGGCCAGGATTTTAAACCGATGAAGGGGCCTTTGATGCCTGGTATTGTCCATACTGTAAGATTTTCCAGTTCTTTTGTTGTTTTGGGTGTTTCGAATCGGCTTCCTACGAGGCTGAATACAATGGTTACAACAAAAGAGAGGGTTCCAATGAAACCAAAATTTAGTTCTGTTGTAAAATCTAATGTTAACGCCAGCGCAGTACCGATGATCATACCAAAAAAAGCGGCCCATGATGTGGTTCTTTTAAAGAAGGTTCCGACAATAAACAGGGCAATGATCACCCCCATAACATCTCCCATGAATCGTTGAATCACCTCCATTGCCGAACGGCTGTTAAGGTATACCGGGATAACAATAAAGTTAATGAGTATAATAATAACATCAATGATACGGATTAATTTTTTAAGTTTTTTTCCTTTTAAATTTGGATTAATAAATTTTAAATAGATGTCCTGAGTAAAAAGCGAGCTTGATGATGATATCAGGCCGTCAATCGTAGACAATAATGCAGAGATAATTCCGGCAACGAGTAATCCTCTTACCCCCACGGGAAAATAATTAAACATAATGTTAATGAACGCTTTATCGGGCTCTACATCTGGCATTACCTTTCTTGCTGCCATTCCGGCAATATATGCCATAAACATAAGCAATGTATTGAAAATACCACCCATGATTAATGCTTTTTGGGCATTGTTTTCATCTTTTGATGCCAAAAGCCGCTGGGCCATACTGAAATTACAGATGATCCATGACAAAGCTGCAATTAATGCCCAGGATAGAATAGCTGGCAAGGGAAAAAATTTATTGGATGATATAGAAAAATCGATAGGTGGTAAAATGCTTCGTAAAGGCACCCCGGCTTCCCCAATCTGAGCCATTTCTTTAATGCCACTGAAACCGCCCAAAATAACAAATCCGGTAATCCCTACGGTGAAAACTGTTAACAACAGAAATATAGCCTGCACAATATCCATGGATAACATGGCACGCATCCCTCCGTAAATAACATAAAATCCGGCTACAAAACCTATAACTATTACACTAATCCAAAAGGGCCACCTGTCTGTTACCCAAGCCGGCCAAACCAGTAATTCTTCCAGCAATAAAGCACCCATGTATACGGCATATGTCATCATGGCAATAATCATTGCTGTCATAATCAGGGAAAAGAAACCACGGGTGTATACATTAAACCGTTTTTCTAAATATTCGGGAGTAGTTACAATCTTTGTACGCCAATAAATGGTTACAAAAAACATGGCTGAAAACCAACCGGCAAACCATATATTAATGGCATTCCATTGAATGACATAAAAGCCAAATAAGAAACTCAGAGTAGAAACACCCATAATGCCCGGGTCAACCATCATGGCAATTAAGGTGAGCCCTGTCTGCCACCATTTCATATGTTTGCCACCGGTTAAAAATTCTTCGGTGCTAAGTTTGCTGTATTTTCGGCTTAACCTCCAGCCGGCAAAGAATACGACCACAAAATATAATACGACCACTAAAGTATCAACAAGATGTGTTTCTTTCATAACTGATTATTTAGGATTAATTAATATTTTAAAAAATAAATGCCCAAAAATAGCATAAATTTAAGATTGCTAAATAGTTTTTAATAATTTTTTAATGTATCTTCTATAAAATAAAAAAGAGGTATCACATATATTCTATGATACCTCTTTTTTAAAGATTATATTTTCATATTATTTAAGATTATTCAATCGGTTTGTCTAATACTCCAATCATATCATGTTCAATCATGGGCATTAAACCAAGCAAACCGCCCCAGTGATAAAATTTAGCTGAGGACTTTGATTCATCACCAATGCCGGTCATCGGGTCATAATTTTCTCTAACATAACGCCTTGCACGCCAGTCTTTTAATAACAAGTCTTTAGATTTTTGCACCAGTTCTTCTTTGGCAGCTTTTACTTCAGGGATATGCTGATAATTTCTCAAGCCAATGTATACCAGGAAATTTACCGGAGGCCAGATACGTCCGTCCCAATATTGTTGTTCTTCATACATAGGGTGGCTCTTTGAAAGAGTTGGGAGTATCCATTTGCCACCAAATTGATTTGGATTGTTAAAGTATTTTTCTATGACTGTTTTAGCTTGTTCGTCTGTAGCAGCTTTGGCAATCAAAGGATAAAATCCGTTTATAGCTGTCACATCCGAAAATTCTTTGGTTTCCCAATTTTTATTATAGAAAAACCCGGCTTCTTCATTCCACAGGCGCTGGAGGTTTTCTTCAATTTCTTTGGCTTTGGTGCGAAGCGCTTTGGCATCATCGGTTTTGCCTAAAACATCAGCTATGTCAGCCAAAGCACGGGAGTCCATTACAAACAATCCATTTATTGAAGCATCCCAGTGTTTTAAAAAATGTTTTTCTTTGTCAAATGGAACGTCTGTATATAAAACAGCGCCATCCCATCCTGATTCCATAGAAGCGCCAAACCATCCGTTGATTGTATTATTCTCCGTTGTTTCGCCTTTTGAACCTACAACAGGGTCATAAGGAGTTGAACCATAACAAAGCAGTCCGTTATAATTTCTGTTTTCATACCACCAATTATTCCATTCCAACAAATCATCGTAGACTACTTCTAAAATCCATTTTTCTTTAAACTTACCATAGATTTCTCTTGCAGTTATAGATCCAACAGGTGGTTGAGAACGGTCACGGCTAATAAAACCATTAGCTTGTTCTACATTGGGAACAAATTCTGTACCTGCTTTTTCTTTTGCACGGGTCATTTCAACCAGGTTGAAATAAGCCACTTCTTTACTTCCTGTTGCTGCAGCTTGATATCCTGCAAAATAAGTATCCCAGCAATACTGTACATACCCTCTGTTCCAGAAACTCCAACGGCGGCTTACAGGCGATATCACCCGGTCGTATTGAGGATCAAATATTACATTCCAGGCAATCACGGTTTGAATGGCATCAAACATCTCAGCCATTTCGCCATAGCTTTCTTTTCTTTTTTCCCATGCAGTTTTTTGTTTGTTTACAATGGCATTGATCTCTTCCAGGGAACGTTTTTTCCCTGTTGAAATACCGATCGGGCCGTTTATTTTTACTGTAAGATATGGAGACATGCTTCCGCCTACATAATATTCTTCAACAATATTCCCTGTTGTATATACATTGACATCTTTATCATCAAACTGGCCGGTGATTATGCTGTCTTTTCGTACTACTGTTCCGGGGCGGTTCCACATAATGCCACTTTGTATAAGAAGGAGTGGTTTTTTCAACCGGTCTATTTCTTTGGTGGGTTCGAATAAAATAACAAGGTCGTCTCCATCATGAGCCGATTGAACTTTAAAATCCATTGGTCCTCTGTCTTGATATTTAAGATCAGACCAGTTTTTCAGGTCAACACGGGTATATGAACCATCCCAGGCATGAGGGCCCATTACCAGGTCTTCACGGTCAAAGCCCAACATGGCTTCTGTTAAGATGTCTTTATTTAAATAATCTTTAATGCCCAGATTGATAGCAAAGGCTTCGGGCATTAAGACATGTGAAAATACACTTCTGGAATTCCATGTATTCCAACCAGACCCGTATTCATCCTGTAATTGTTCATATTTGCCAACCGGAGTGTCAGGGTATGTCTTCTCTGATGATTCTTTTTTTGTTTCTTGTTGTTGTGAGCAGGAAATGAAAATCAAAAACATTCCTGCCAATAGCATTCTATATATAATCATGGTTATTTAGTTTATTTTTTAGGTTTACGATATTTATCATTAAATAGGCCTATTTCGTCAAACGGAATAGCTTTGAATCCGGGAATTTTTTCAAACACAACAGAATTATCTTTTAAAGCAAAGTTTTCTTCTTCCATATTTACAAAACCGGGGTCTTCTTTTGTCTGATAATTATTATGGTATACTTCAAATATAGAGGTGTCAAGATCGTGTTTACTGATGATCAAAGGTTCGTCAACAATCACATTGTTATAAAATTCGTTATTTTTTAAAAATAAAGGCCCGCCTGCTGAATCGAATGCTTCAAAATCAGGATATTTTTCTTTCCATACAGGACTGTTCATGTTGATTTCTTTTAACATGCGTTCTCCCCACATGGTTGATTTATAGTAGCGTTCTTTGAATTTTTCTTCAGGAATACCGGCAAGGTAAGGATTTTCAATCCATAATGTATGTGCCCCTTTTATGAAGATGTTGTTTCTGATAACATTATCATTGCCACCATTCAATAAGATATCAGCAAAATCTGACCGGGATGTTTTATAAAATACATTTCCTTCGATTAACATATCAGAAGCACCATCATCCACATGGATAGCACAATTTTTAAATCCTTTTTTGCCATTATGTGCAATATAATTATGTCTTACTACATTGCCTCTTTCTGAAGGATTTCTTCCCATATAAATAGCGCCCATGTCATGGACTTCCATTACAACTTTTTCAATATGGTTGTATTCAATAAAATGTTCATTTCCGAAAATTTCTATGGCTTGATGCGGTGCATTGTATATGTGGTTGTTTTTAATAATATTTCCAACCCCAAAAAGTTTTATTCCTGAGCAATATGTTTTGTTCCAGCGATTGAAATCATGAACTTCGCAGTTTTCAATATAATTTCCTGCTGGAGTGAGTGTTTTACGATCTCCACCGCTTAATACAATAGCGCCAGTCCCTAAGTTGTAAAAGTCACAACTTAAAAAGCCATGGTTTTTTCCGGCATTGTTTTCAAAATCAGTATTCTCATAATGGTGTGCTTTTAAGTTTCCTACTGTCCGTGATGTGAGTTCACCTGTAAAATTATGTATCGGCTTGTCATTTCCGGAAACACCCTGGCCAAACATAGCACCAACGGTCCCGAAGTTTCGGATTGTACATCCGGCAAATTTCACATTCGATCCGGCTTCCAGGTAAACACCTATACCTTTTCCACATTCAAAGGTAATGTTTTCGAAAAGAATGTTATGGGTGTTTTCTACCGCCAAAATTGGACCTTCCAGGACAGAAACGGAGATTTCTGCATTTTCAAACCCTTCTTCCGGATAGTAATACAAGATACCATGATCCCTGTCTATATAATATTCTCCGGGCATGTCTATTTCTTCTAAAATATTATAGGCATAATACCCGACAATTTTACCGCCCCATTCCTGGGTGGTATCTGTTTTAGTCATTCCAAACATATGAGCATGTTTGAGATGGATGGCTTTATTTGCTGTATCAATCTTCGCAACGCCTAAGTTATCATCGGCAAAACCGGCTAAGAAATAGCCCCATAACCAGACTTTGTCCGGTTCTTGCCAATATTGAGGACGGTCATAATCATACCCAATGATACCGGGCTCGTATGAAAAATCACCGCGAATAGCCTTGGTGCACTCTTTAATGACTTCAGCAACAGGAACTTTTCCTTCATTAGGATACCTTGAAAGAATTTGAGGTTCTTTATTTACAAACAATTCCATTGGAGCAGGCAGAATGGCAATGGAAAAACCGTGTTGTTTCAGCTCACCATAATTGGTTATACCTTGCTCTTTCAGATTTATTTGCAGAATTTTATCTTTAGCTTTTTCATCAATAATCCTGGATAGAACAGCTGGGTCTTCAACAGGTTTAAAATCTTCAGCGTTTAATGCTTTTCCGGCAGAAAAAATGACAGCTTCATCCTTGTAAGCTTTGTATGTGACAGGCATATCAGCTGTTCCTGAATCTTGTGCAGATAATTCCAGAGTGCTGTTAACAGGATAAGTCCCTTCTCTGAAATAAACAGTAATGCCTTTTTCTGTTAGTTTATCTTCAGCTTTTAAAGTCCTGACCATATCCCGGGCAGCAGTAAAACTTGCTAAAGGGGCATCTTTGCTTCCGGAGTTATCATCTTTGCCATCCGGTGCAACATATATTTCTGTTACATCTGTACTGCATGAAGCTATGAAAAGCATCATTATCAACAAATAAAAAACGTTTGATATTTTTTTCATTTTCATAAATTTTTACTTTTAGTTTTTTTGAAATAAATTTTTATACTGTTATAGTATGTTAATGAATTCATCATTTGAAATATATAATTTTAAATGATGATCCCATAAAATACACGAAGCTAAAATAATTAAAATTTTTTAATTATTAAAACTACATGAATAATTTATAACTATTCGCAATAAAAGAAAGATTATACCTTTATTGATAAACTGATTTATTCCATATTATTATATTTTTTAGGTTCTACCACGAATTTAATGGTAACTTGTAATTTGTTTAAACAGTATTTTAGGTCCTGTAAAAATATTTAACCACTAAAATAAGGGTAGTACCAAAAAGAAAAGTCTTATTTGATAAGATCGAATTTAATTAATTTATATTTTTGTATTTTTAGTAGAGTGTCTATCTTATAACTTACATGGAGAAATATCATACAACTATGAATTCAAAAGAACGAATTAAAACCAGTTTAAATCATAAACAACCTGATCAATTACCTGTTGATTTTGGTTCGGCACCTGTAACAGGGATACATGTATGGGCTGTAGAACGGCTTAGAGATTATTATGGACTGGAGAAGAAATTGGTTAAAGTCATTGAACCTTACCAAATGCTTGGGGAAGTTGATGATGACTTAGCTGAAGTGATCGGGATTGATACCATAGGTGTAAGCCCTCAAAAGACAATGTTCGGATTTGAAAACAACAATTGGAAAGAGTTTGAAACATTTTGGGGACAAAAAGTGTTGGTGCCTGGTAATTTTAATACCAAAATAGATGACCAGGGAGACCTGTTAATGTTTCCGGAAGGAGATACTTCAGCACCTCCAAGTGCAAAAATGCCCCAAGCCAGCTTTTTCTTTGATACGATCATAAGACAGGAGCCTATTGAAGAAGACAAACTAAATCCCGAAGATAATCTTGAAGAATTTGGTGACATAACAGACAATGATTTAACATATTGGAAGAATGCCATTGGGAATGTTAAAGATTCGGGTAAAGCTATTGTGGCCAATTTAGGCGGTACCGCATTAGGCGACATCGCATTGGTTCCGGCACCCGGCATGAAATATCCCAAAGGCATCAGAGATATATCAGAATGGTATATGTCTACCATGATGAGGCCCGATTATGTAAAAGAAATTTTTGATAAGCAATCGGCTATTGCTGTGAAAAACCTTGAGAAAATATTCAAGACTGTAGGGAATGATATTGATGTAGTTTTTATTTGCGGAACCGATTTTGGAACCCAGGAGTCAACATTTTGTGATGAAGCCACTTACAGAGACTTATGGCTTCCGTATTACCAGCGTATCAATGCATGGATTCACAAAAATACAGCATGGAAAACATTCAAACATTCATGTGGCGCTGTCGAATCATTCATGAATTTATTCATTGAATCGGGATTTGATATCATCAATCCGGTTCAGATCAATGCCAAAGGAATGGACAGCAAACTACTTAAAGAAAAATATGGCGACAGGCTTACCTTCTGGGGTGGCGGTATTGACACACAAAAGGTATTATCATTTGGAACACCTCAGGAAGTTAAAAAACAAACACTGGAGCAATGTAAGGTGTTTGCGAAAAATGGAGGGTTTGTATTCAACTCCGTACACAATGTACAGGCCAATACGCCAACAGAAAACTTGGCAGCCATGATTGAGGGGTTGAATGAATTCAGGGGGCTGAAATAGTTTTTTACAGAGGAGACATAACCATAACACTGACGAACATTCGTAATAAATTATTTTTTAAAGTTGAATCATCTCCCATTCATGCCCCGACTCTTCTAAAAAGTGGATAAAATCGGCAAAGGAAAGTGTAAGTGTGGCTGTATTTACATTCGGATGAAATGAAACCGTTTTATTTTGTAGAGCATCATCAATAAATAATTTAACATGATTATCCGTATCATTGATATTCCCGAACGGCGAAACCCCTCCTGCTTCAAGATGCAAATATTGTTGCAACCTGCGTTCTGAAGCAAAGCTGAGTTTACCCGCGCCTATTTTTTCCTGTATTTCTTTCATAGAAACGTTTTTGTCGTGCGGCATGACGATAAGAAAATGCCGATTGCCTTTTTGGTTCCGGGTGAACAGATTTTTACAATGCATGGCATTGATATCTTCCCAATATTCAAGAGCATCGTCTACTGTTTTTACCGGGGGATGTTCATGGATTTGGTAATCAATCCCCAGAGATTCCAGATAATGAATTAATTTGATTTTTGCTTCTTCCATATGTCTTTATTTTTGTCTGAAATACATTTTAATCGGAACACCAGAAAAATCAAAGTGTTTTCTGATCGTGTTTTCAAGATAGCGCTTATATGAGTCTTTTACAAAGTCAGGATGATTGCAGAAAAAAGCAAAAGCAGGGTAATGAGTCTTCAATTGGGTAGCATATTTTATTTTGATATGCCTTCCCCTGACCATTGGTGGGCGGTAGGTTTCAACAGCATCCTGGAGTAACACATTTAACTTGGAAGTTGAAACCCTTCGTTTTCTGTTTTCGTAAACACGTTCAACCACTTCCAGGACTTGCTGAATACGTTGTTTGTTGAGAGCAGAGGTAAAAATGACAGGGACATCGGTAAAAGGCTCCATTTTATTTTTTATTTTTTTTTCAAATGCAAGCATAGTATTTTGGTCTTTTTCGACCAGGTCCCATTTATTGGATAGTACGATAAGGCCTTTATTGTTTTTTTGTACAAGATGAAGGATGTTTAGATCTTGCGCATTCATGTCTTCGTTTGCTTCGATCATGAGCAAACAGATATCGGAATTTTCAATGGCTTTAATGGTACGCATAACAGAATAAAATTCAATATTATCCCTTACCTTTGCTTTTTTTCTTAAACCGGCTGTATCCACAAGATAAAATTCATGATTGAATTTGTTGTAAAGTGTATAAATAGTATCACGGGTTGTTCCGGGAATATCTGTGACAATGTTGCGTTCATTCCCAATCAATGCATTCACAAGGGTTGATTTCCCAACATTCGGACGTCCGATGATTCCGATTTTAGGTATATTCAATTCATCTTCAGGAGCAGTATCGTCAATTAATTTTACCACCTCGTCAAGCAAGTCACCTGTTCCACTTCCACTTATAGAAGATATTGGGAATAAGTCACCAAGTCCCAGCCGATGAAATTCATGAATATCATGATGCCGTTTTAAATTATCAACTTTATTTACAACCACAAATACTCTACCATTTATTTTTCTGAGCATTTTTGCTATAGATTCATCAAGGTCAGTGATACCGGTCATGACATCTACCAAAAATAAAATAACATCGGCTTCTTCAATGGCTATTTTGACCTGCTCACGAATGGCTGTTTCAAAAATATCAGTTGAATTTGCAACATACCCCCCTGTGTCAATCAATGAAAATTCTTTTCCGTTCCAGTCCGATTTGCCATAATGCCGGTCCCGCGTAACACCACTTGTCTCGTCAACAATTGCTTTACGCAAATGAAGCATTCTGTTGAAAAATGTTGATTTACCAACATTCGGCCGGCCAACGATGGCTACTGTACTACTCATGATAAGTTATAAATTAAGCTGTATAAAAGTTAGTGCAAAAATAACATTAATATCCGAAATCTCTTAGTGAACGTGTTCTGTACTTCCAGTCTTTGCTTACTTTAACAAATAATTCCAGGTACACTTTTTTATCTAAAAATTCTTCAATGTCTTTTCGGGCTTCAGTTCCTGTTATTTTTAATGCCTGGCCATATTTGCCAATAATAATTGCTTTTTGAGAACGCTTCATTACAAAAATTGTTGCATTGATTTTTGTGATAGAAGCCCCTTCTTTAAATTCATTAACTTGCACTTCAACAGAATAGGGAATCTCTTGGCGGTAAGTCGTGAGAATCTTTTCGCGAATCATTTCAGCAATAAAAAAGCGTTCATTCCTGTCAGTTAATTGATCTTTAGGGAAATAAGGAGGAGAGAGGGGGAGGAATTCAATAATTTTATTAAAAAGGAGATTAAGATTAATCTTTTTCTTAGCAGAAACAGGTAGGACAGATGCATTGGGAATCAGCGTACCCCAATATTCAACCAATTTTTCAACTTCTTGTTGATTGCTTAAATCAATTTTATTGATAAGGATAAATAAAGGCGATTTGGTATTTTTTAACAATTCAATGTATTGTTGATTTTTATTCGATGATTCTTTTACATCAGTTACAAACAAAAGAATGTCGGCATCATCAAAAGCACTTTTGACATATCGCATCATGTATTCTTGTAATTTGTAGTGTGGCTCAATGATGCCTGGAGTATCCGAATACACAATCTGAAAATCGTCACCATTTACAATTCCCATGATGCGATGACGGGTTGTTTGGGCTTTAGATGTGATAATGGCAAGCTTTTCACCCACCAGGTTATTCATGATCGTTGACTTCCCGACATTCGGATTTCCAAGAATATTTACAAAACCAGCTTTATGTTCCATTCAAAAAATGATAATTATTTACGAATATACCTTAAAATTACAAATTGTTCAAATTTAGACAGCATTATTCATTAAGTCATTTTCAAATGATTAATTTCTTTTTCATTCAAATACCGCCACCTCCCCCTTTTAAGCCCTTTTTTCGTCAGGCCGGCAAAATAAACCCTGTCGAGCTTGCTGATCTGATAATTTAAGTGTTCAAAAAGCCTTCTGACAATTCTGTTTTCTCCCGAATGAATTTCAATTCCAATTTGTTTTTTATCGGAAGGCTCTGCATAATCTACAGCATCGGGTTTAAAAAAACCTGAGTCAAGCTCAATGCCATTCCGGAGTGTATCCATGTCAGGCTGAGAAAAAGGTGTTTTTAGTACAACATGATATATTTTCTTTTTATTATGAGAAGGATGGGTGAGTTTTTTTGTCAATTCGCCGTCATTTGTAAACAGCAACACACCTGTGGTGTTTCTGTCAAGCCGTCCGACAGGGTAAATTCGTTCATTACATGCGTGTTGAACCAATTCCATAACAGTTTTTGAAGCCTTGGAATCTTTTACTGTGGTAATGTAATCTTTTGGCTTGTTCAGCAAAATATAGACGTTTCGTTCAGGCTTAATGAGATTCCCGTTTACAATTACTTTGTCACGATAAGATACTTTAGAACCAAGGTCTGTAATAACCTGCTCATTGACCTTGACGTTTCCTGCCTGGATAAACTCGTCTGCTTTTCTTCTGGAACATAACCCCGAATGAGCAATATATTTATTAAGTCTTAATTGTTGATTATCTTTTTGTGAATCCCCGGAATTGTTTTTTTTCTTGGCAGATGTTTTTTGAGGTTTGTTTTTAGAAACGTTTTTTTCGTTATTTTTGCGACGTGAATATTTTGAATGCATTGATCTGGTTAAAATTAAAAAATTGAGAGTAAAATTATAAATAAATATATATTTTTGTAATAATAATTAAGTAAACTTTAAAAAACAATTCATATGGGAAAAGGTGATCCAAAAACCAAAAGGGGAAAAATATTTCAAGGTTCAAGTGGTGTAACAAGGCCTAAAAAGCCTAAAAATAAGGTCAACACAAAAGCACAAGAATCATCAGAAAAGGAATAATCATCTGAATCTGTCGTAGATATCAGATATTTAATGACAATAAATAAATATTCTTGCTTTTAAGAATATAAATCAATTATATTCTGAGGCAGGAATATTTTGTTTTTTATATAGGAGATTAATGGATTATACAACTTTCTCTTCATACGCATTACCGGGTGTTTTGTTTTTTATTATGTTCGGAATGGGCATGTCTTTGGAGAAAAAAGATTTTTCAAAGATATTTATTTATCCCAAGCCAATATTCACAGGGCTTTTTGCTCAAATGATCATACTCCCTGTGATTGCATTTATACTGATCAGTTTAACTAACTTGTCTCCGGTAATTAAAGTGGGATTTATATTAATTGCTGCCTGTCCCGGAGGATCAGCATCTAACCTGGTTGCCCATCTGTTAAAAGGAAATGTTGCTTTGTGCATCTCACTGACTGCAATCAACAGCTTGCTCATCCTCATTACCCTGCCCTTAATTGTAAAATTAGCTCTTTGGCTTTATATGGGTACAGAACATGAAATTCATCTCCCTTTATGGGATACTGTCATAAAAATCTTTTTTACTACAATCATTCCTACTATACTGGGGATGGCTGTTCGAAAACAAAGTGAACGGTTTGCCGACCGAATGGAACAGCCTTTAAAAGTTGCCATGTTAGCTGCACTGTTTGCAGTATTTGCTGCCATATTAATTTATGAAGACAGAAGTGCTGATGCAGGTATTATGAGACATTTAGAGTTGTTGCCATGGGCATTGTTATTAAATTTCCTTGCTATGGCAGCCGGATTTTTCTTTGCCCGTTCAGTCAAATGCAAAAATAAAAATAACTTTACTATAAGTATTCAGGTGGGAATGCAAAATAGCGCTCTTGCTATTTATGTTGCTGCAAACCTGTTAAATAATAAACCTATGGCTGTAGTAGCCGTTGTATATAGTTCATTTACATTTTTTTCAACCATGTTATTTGGATACATTGGGAAAAAATATGGAGAGCGGTTTTGAAAAAAGTAAATGGTTATTCTTCCTGCCCCCATCGTTTAATCTCTGAAGGCAATTCAATCATGTCTAAAATGCGGTCAATAATAGTGTGTACGATTTGATCAAACGTTTGAGGTTTACTGTAAAAAGAAGGCGATGCCGGGAAAATAATCCCACCTGCTTGAGATAGTTTTAGCATATTTTGTAAGTGAATGCTGTTCAAAGGCGCTTCTCGAACTAGAAGGATTAAACGTCGTTTCTCCTTAAGCATAACGTCTGCACTCCTACAAATAAGATCATCTGACGTACCGTTTGCAATCCTACCCAACGTACCCATAGAACAAGGACATACAATCATGTCTTTGTATTCTGAACTGCCCGAAGCAAATGGAGCATTAAAATCATCAAGGGAAAAAACAGGAAATGGGAAATCATTAAAATGATCCGATCCTAATTCGTGTGCCCATATTTTTTTCCCCTCTGCTGAAAAAAGCACCGCAACATTATTTGGTGATGAAATAATATGTTCAAGTGAATTTAAAAGTAGTTTGGCATAAATTGCGCCGCTGGCACCCGTAATAGCTATCACCAGTTTTTTATTGTATTTTCTGTTTTTATCATTCATAATCGGTAAGCTGGTAATAAAGAGCAAACGTGAGGAAATTGTTGTAATCTCCGTCTTCAATGTTCAATAAATTTGGTATCAGTCCTCTGTAAATCCCTGTATTTCTTTCTTTTATAGCGAAAACTGAGTAGGCGTACCGGACAGAAAAAGAAAACTGGTCATTAAATCGGTAATTTCCACCGAGGATCCAATTAATATCCCCTTTATTCAGGCCATAGTCCTGATTGACAACACCGCCTTCGTCAATAAATTTCTCACCCATTAAATATCCTGCAGCTAACCCTGCATCAAAAATAATGTCTTCCGTAAAATAAAAATTAAGGGTTAATGGAACTTCAACATAATGCAAGGTTAATTGATATATGCCGGGATTTTGGGGAGTGCCGTTTTCCGCAGCCCCTTTTTGTTTGTAATTGATTTCAAATTGCGCACCAAAATTCATTGAAAACTGTGTTTTGGTATAAACACCAAGCATTATGCCCAGTTTATGAAATCCAAAGTATGTATCTCCGTCAATCTGGCTGGCAGTAAGTCCTCCTGCTATACCTCCGTCGAATCGTTGGGCAGAAACATTCAAAAAAAAAGCAGATAAAATAAATATAAAAAATATGTGTTTCATTATAATCATTATTTAATTCTTGTACCCGGCAAAAATAATTAATTTTACAAATGCCTGGCGTGAATTATTTTTGTAAATTCGGAAAATTAAAGATAGAAAATATCTGCTAAAAGACAAAATATTATATGATTGATAAGTCTACTATAGATAAAATATTTGATACCGCTGATGTGATTGAAGTAGTACAGGATTTTGTAAATCTTAAGAAAAGAGGTGCTAACTATATAGGTCTATGCCCTTTTCATAATGAAAAAACGCCTTCGTTTTCTGTATCACCCACGAAAGGCATTTACAAGTGCTTTGGGTGTGGGAAAGGCGGAAATGTTGTGAATTTTGTAATGGAACACGAACAATTATCCTATTACGAAGCATTAAAATTTTTAGCCAAAAAATATAATATTGAAATCGTTGAAAAAGAACTTACTGCAGAAGAAATAGAAGAAAAAAACGAGGTAGAAAGCCTTACAATTGTCACATCTTTTGCTC
Organism: uncultured Bacteroidales bacterium; assembly: GCA_964549265.1. Lineage (GTDB taxonomy): Bacteria > Bacteroidota > Bacteroidia > Bacteroidales > JBBRXJ01 > CAYMKE01. Next base: position 38,534 of record CAZJWE010000007.1, read on the forward strand.
AAAAATATTATAGCAATAATTTAAAAAATACTGATGAAGGGAAAGCTATAGGGTTAACTTATCTTGAAGAAAGAGGCTTTAGAAGCCCTGTTATTGATAAATTTCAACTGGGATATAGTCTTGAAAAATGGGATGACTTTACTAAATCAGCAGAAAAGAACGGATATAAAACCGATTATTTGGTAAAAACCGGGTTAACAATTGAAAAAGGAGGCTCAAAATATGACCGCTTCAATGGGCGGGTTATTTTTCCAATCCATTCTCTTTCCGGGAAAGTGATTGGATTTGGAGGACGTATTTTAAAAAAAGATGCAAAAGCAGCAAAATACCTCAATTCTCCGGAATCTTCCATATATCATAAAAGCAAATCGCTATATGGTATTTTCCTGGCAAAAAAGACCATTGTGCAGCATGATAAATGTTACCTCGTCGAAGGATATACTGATGTTATTTCAATGGCACAGGCAGGAATTGAAAATGTAGTAGCTTCTTCCGGGACTGCTTTAACAGAACAACAGATAAGGATGATCAAACGGTTTACACTCAATATTACTGTTATATATGATGGAGATGAAGCAGGCTTGAAAGCCTCAATCCGGGGGGTTGATTTGATTCTGGAGCAGGGAATGAATGTAAAAATCCTGGTATTGCCTGATGGTGAAGACCCGGATTCTTACTCTAAATCTGTAAACAACACTCAATTAATAAGTTATATAGAAGAAAATGAACAAGATTTTATAAATTTTAAAACCGGCCTCTTATTAAAAGAAGCACAAAAAGACCCAATAAAAAAAGCATACCTGATCAATAACATAGTGAGCTCTATAGCTGTAATACCAGACAGCATCATTCGTTCTGTTTATATCAAGGAATGCAGCAATAAACTCAATGTCAATGAACAAGTTTTATATACTGAGATCAATAAAATAAGACGGAAAAAATATGAAAATAAGCTGAAGAAAAGCAACAACAATAGAACAGAGGAAAAACCTAATATAACGAAAAGTCCGACTGATAATTTTTTTGATAACCTGCACAAGAAGAGTACAGAAGTAATTGAAAAAGAAATAGTCAGAATACTAATAATGTATGCTAATGAAATATGTTTTTATGAAAATATTGAAGAACAGGACGGATTAACGGCCGAACACTCTGTTTCTGTAAAGGACTATATTATAAGAGAGCTTATTGATCAGGATGAAATTGAATTCGATCATCCGGGATGCCGGAAAATAGTTGATTTGTTTAAACAGATTTCAAATGAAGGCAATAATAAAATTGAAACACGCGATTTTATTAATCATCCGGATGAAGAGATCAGCAAGCTTTCTGCACAACTATTTACATCTGGTTATACACTCAGTAATATTTGGAGACGGTATGAAAATTATATCGAAACAGAAGATATGAAATTGGAAAAGATTGTCTATGAATCTGTCTTAGCATATAAAAACAGAAAAATCCTGACGGCCCTTGATGCGATCAGAGACGAGCTGAAAAAAGCGCAAGACGATCAAAAATATGAAGAGATACCCGATTTGCAAAGGCAATTCATTTTGCTCTCTGAAAAGAAAAAAGAATTATCCAATGCACTTGGGAAACGCATTATCATCTGAAAGCAAACATTAATGTTTGACTGATAAAGATTGAATAAAAAAAGAGTGGCTAAAAAGTGCTTATGTTTTTAAACCACCCTTTTTGTAAAGTAATATTTTTCCAAACACTAATTTAGTTGAAGTATTTGAGGATTTAAGATTCCGAGCAACAACGAAGAAGTTGGGCTTTATAGGCAAACACTAATTTAGTTCTACAACTAACTCATTAACACTGTTCGAATCAAAACTATCTAAGATAAATTGTTTTTCAATAATTGCTTTTGATTGTTCAGGCAATGAAAAAGAAATTGTATTTCCATTGAGCTTAATCCGGTCAATTGTATATTCGTTCCATTCTTTATTTGACGTATTCTGATATGTTAGTTTGATTGGTTTACCCTGGAAATTACAATTGATGGTCGTGCTTCCCTTTTCACCAAATTGTTCTTTCACAACTTTAGGGTTTAAACATAAATTACCGGCTTCACCTCGTACCCCATACATTTGGGTTACCAAACCTAAAATTAACCAGGTAGCCGATCCGGTTAAATAATAATAAGAAGCCCTTCCGTCTTTTTCAAAATATGAAGGAATTCCGGGGAACATCTTGGCTGTGGCTGAATCATTGCAAAGTTTATAGACATCTTTAAATACTTCATAACCTTCTTTTACAAACCCTCTTTTGTATAAGCCATAAATGAACATTGCATTTTGTTGCATCCAAATACCACCGTGTTCTTTATGGCCAAAAATAAATCCTGTAAGACGCCCGAAATACATTTTGTCTTCATGGAAATTAGAACAAAGATGTAAGCCCCCTTTAGGGCTTTTTAAGTAATGCTTCACTGATTTATAGAGTTCAGGGATATGCTCGTCCGTGGCAGTTTCAAAAATTGTTGGCAATACCTGGGATGTCAAATCAATACGCACTCCTTTTGGATGATCACCATGCACCCTGTTCTCATGATCATCATAATGGCCATTGAAAAATTTATATCCTTCTTTGGTTTCAATCCATTCCTGTGTACGGATATGATTGTATATCCATTCTGATTTAGTTCTTAAATCTGAGATAAGCTCATGTACATCAATGTCTGTTTTTGATCCCTTCACAGTGTGCGATACATTGCTATAATAATTAAACAGGTGTTCTCTTTTTGCAGCTGGTGAATCATAATCTACTTTTTTCTGTCCTGGTAATGTATCCAAAAGACAAAGCATTTCATCCATTAAAGCAACGGTATCCAACCCGTTGTTTTCATTTAAATATTGAAGTACATCGGCAATGGATTTTAGATTATTGGCATACCAATTAAAGAAACACACAGATTCTCCGTTATTTCTTGCCATATCATAGGTGTCATTCCAGTCAGCGCCTTCAAGTAAAATATTATTGTGTTTCCCTACATTATAAAAAGAACATAATTGCTGCAGCAATGTATGTTCCAGGATCGTTCCTTTGTAAACGCTGCCATCTTTTGTTTTTTGAGCTGTGCCATATTTTTCATCCCATTGATCGTCAACTTTTTTACTTCGATGAATTAATTGATCTTTCCAATAATTGATTTCTTTAAATAAGGAATTAAAATCACCGGTTTGTTGCATATAAAAATTCAATACAAAAAATGGCCAGGAACCATGGTCACACCAGGTTCTTGGTACATTATTCCGGTCCGCCACAAATTCACCGGGCTTTTCTCCAACGATGGTAGCATTTGTGCCATCCACCCGAATCCCAAGGAAATTATTAATGATTTCAGTGCGTGCACTTTCGGCGTCAATTAAAAAGATAGAAAGCAGGTCTGAAAATAAATCACGCCATCCGCGGCCACCTCTTCCATATCCAAAATCAGGAAGATATGAATTACCATAGACTTGCCGGCATATTAGCTGAAAGTTGACCCACCGGACCCAGTTATTAAATTCATAACTATCCGTTTCAAAATTTACTTCATTGATAATTTTCTGCCAGTATTCACGTGTTTTTTGTTCATATTCATTTACTTTTTCTAATGTGCCATAGGTATTGGCCCATTTTGTAAAATCATCCCGGTTGTTTGTAATTCCATTTAGGATAATATATGTTTTTTTCTCTCCGGGAGACAGTTTGGCTTTTTTGTATTTCAATCCGCCAATGGCTTCAAAACCATCTATTTGTTCGTACTTGACGGCCGGTTCGTTAAGGTTTTTGCATACCATTTCAGGAGCATCAAGGCTGCCTCCTTCACCGGCAAATTCTTTTACGGTGCGAATGATATGAGCAGGAGCACTGCCATCATCTTCAAATCCATGAACAGAATAATAAACATCATTATTGCTATGCCCGAACTCATTAAAATTAATACGGGGCTTGATGCTCACGCCATATTTTTCTTCATAATTCTGAATAAACATAGTCGTTACATTCCTGTGATCTCTTAAATTATCTGCACTGCGTCCATAGATTGGGACAGCTGCCGTTGGATGAAATTCAATCTCATCATTCCCCGTATTCTCAATTTCTATTTTTATGATTTCAATAAAATCGTCTACATGCGGAACAAAAGCAGTTGACTTGGCTTTTAAACCAATATCCTTATTCTCTCTTGTTAAATGAAATAATCCTAATTCGCCTTCTACCTCAGATGATTCGGTTTCATTAATCCATTTATCCACTTTCGAAAATGCGCTAAATCCTGTAACTGACCATGGAATTTTGCCTTCCACATAAATCCAGAAATTCCGGCTATTATTGACACGGTGTAAATCTTCGGTTACTATCGGAATGGAATGATAATGAAGAAAATCGGAACAAATATCTCCTTTAAAATCAGGTGTTATGGAACATTTCATTCCATGTCTGTTAAGTAATGGAAAATAAATCCTTGAGACCATTTCTGCATTGGGTGCAATAAACGAACCGTCATTTTTTTCTGTAAACCCCCATAATTTTCCGTTGTTTATTCTGGCATGTGTACCACCAATTTCATTTTTCATCGTTAAATAGGTTTTTAGAGTGTTTTTATTAGTTTATTATAAAAAGTTCATACGAGACTATTTATTGGCAAACACTAAATAGTGTCTGTCCATAAAGTAAAGTGTTTGTTCTATAAAGTTCAAATTCGAGGCGTGTGAGG
>CAZJWE010000008.1:0-38963 GCA_964549265.1 uncultured Bacteroidales bacterium
TCTATGAAAAACTCTGAAAATTTTGATGCGAAGGAATTATTAGAAGTCCCCTTTAGTTCAAGTTAAATTTTTTAGTTACTTTTCTGTTATATAAATTCATTTTAAAATCTTTTTAACTTCTTTTTCAAGTACCCCGAATTATATATTTTTTAATTTTGCAATCTATAAATTTTAATTTATAATAGAATATGTTTGAAAACTTATCGGACAGACTGGAACGGTCATTTAAACTATTAAAAGGACAGGGCCGCATCACAGAGATCAATGTAGCCGAGACATTGAAAGATGTTCGCCGTGCATTGCTTGATGCCGACGTCAATTATAAGATCGCCAAATCATTCACCAATAAGGTAAAAGAAAAAGCGCTGGGACAACAGGTTTTAACAGCTGTAAAACCTGAGCAAATGCTTGTAAAGATTGTGCATGATGAGCTTGCCGAACTGATGGGCGGCGAAGCAACAGAGATCAATACAAAAGGAAATCCTTCCATTGCTTTGATCGCCGGGTTACAAGGTTCCGGAAAAACAACATTCTCAGTAAAGCTTGCCAATTTCCTGAAAAACAAAAAAGGTAAATCGCCGCTTTTAATTGCAGGTGACATCTACAGGCCTGCTGCCATAGACCAGTTAAAAGTGATGGCTGAACAAATAGGTGTGCCTGTTTATACCGAAGAAGACAATAAAAACCCTGTAAAAATTGTAAAAGAAGGTATAAAACACGCCAAAAAACAAGGCTACAATCAGGTGATTATTGATACGGCCGGACGCCTGGCCATTGATGAAGAGATGATGAAGGAAGTCTCTGAAATTAAACAGGTAGCCGAGCCGCACGAAACACTTTTTGTAGTAGATTCCATGACAGGGCAGGATGCTGTAAACACAGCCAAAGAATTCAACGACCGATTGAATTATGATGGTGTGGTACTGACAAAGCTCGATGGTGATACTCGTGGGGGAGCTGCATTATCGGTTCGTGAAGTGGCCAACAAGCCCATTAAGTTTATCAGCATGGGTGAAAAACCCGATTCATTGGATGTGTTCCACCCCGATCGAATGGCAGACCGTATATTGGGAATGGGCGATATCGTATCGCTCGTGGAACGTGCCAAAGAACAATACGATGAAGAAGAGGACAGGAAAATACAGAAAAAAATAGCCAAAAACCAGTTTGATTTTAATGATTTCATCAACCAAATCAACCAAATCAAAAAAATGGGTAATGTGAAAGAGCTGGCAGGCATGATCCCGGGGATGGGCAAAGCAATGAAAAACATGGACATTGATGATGATGCCTTCAAGGGCATTGAAGCCATCATTCATTCTATGACCCCTGTCGAAAGAGAACAACCGGATATTCTGAACGGGAGCAGGAGAAAGCGCATTGCCAGAGGAAGCGGCACAGACATCCAGGAAGTCAACCGCCTCATCAAACAATTCAGTGAAACCAGAAAAATGATGAAAAAACTAAAAATGGGCAAAGGCATGAAAGGCATGATGAGCAAATTGTCTGCCATGAAATAATAATCAACAAATAAAATATTAATATGCAATTAATAGACGGGAAACAAACAGCCAATGAGATTAAAGAAGAATTAAAGCAGGAAGTAAAACAGATCACTGACAAGGGCCAAAAACCCCCTCACCTTGCTATAATTCTTGTAGGTAATGACGGAGCAAGCGAGACTTATGTAAACCATAAATTAAAAGTATGTGACCAGATTGGTTTCAAATCTTCTCTCATTCGTTACGACGAAGATGTTACGGAAGAAGAGCTGTTAAACAAAATAAAAGCGCTTAATGGCGATAAAATAGTTGACGGACTTATTGTGCAATTGCCTGTGCCTGAGCACATATCAGAACAAAAAGTCATTGAAACCATCAATCCGGCTAAAGATGTGGACGGTTTTCATCCTGTAAATCTCGGAAGAATGGTCATTGGCCTACCCTCGTATGTATCTGCAACACCGGCAGGCATTGTGGAATTATTGAAAAGATATAACATTGAAACATCCGGGAAACATTGTGTAGTCATTGGTAGAAGCAATATTGTGGGCAAACCCATTAGCATTTTACTAGGACAAAAAACCAGTCCGGGCAATGCCACGGTTACCCTGTGCCACAGCCGCACATCAAACATCCAGGAAATCACCAAAACAGCAGACATCATCATTGCTGCCATCGGAAGGCCCGGATTTGTTACTGCCGACATGGTAAAAGAAGGTGCTGTGGTCATTGATGTGGGAACCACAAGGGTCAAATCAGACCAGACAAAATCCGGATGGAAACTCAAAGGGGATGTGCTCTTTGATGAAGTAGCAGAAAAATGCAGCTATATCACCCCTGTGCCCGGAGGTGTTGGCCCCATGACCATTTCTTCTCTGCTCAGAAACACCTTAAAAGCATATAAAAAAGAAATATATTCATAATCACCAAATTAATAACAAAGATTAAAAAATATATTAATTTGGTTTCATCCACATTAAAATATTTCTTAATTTAGTAATCAGAAAATATCAAACATATTTGAAATAATGTCAATGAACGAGGATAATTTTTCTCCCTTTGAAATCCGGCCAAAGCCCGAATTGGTGAAGTATTATGAAGAAATGAGGAACAATAATAATCAATATTTCTATGATGTTGCTGAATTCGAAGAAATTATAGATTATTATTTTGAACAAAATGAATTGAAAAAAGCCTCTCAGGCTATTGAAATGAGCAAAACCCAGCATCCTGACTCCATTTCGCTCCAATTAAAAACAGCACTTCTTTATATAAATCAGTCAAATCCCCAACAAGCGCTTCCCATTCTGAATACCATCCAGAAAATGGCACTTCAGAAAGAAGAAGTATATGTGCTTAAAGCCCACGCATACAATCAAATGAAAAATGATCAAAAAGCCATGGGCTATTTTGACAAAGCGCTTAAATGCACACAGGAAAGTGACAAGGAAGAAATGCTGAACAGGATCGGATATTCATTTCAACAAAGGGGAAAATATAAACAAGCCATTAAATATTTTGAAATGGCTTTTGAACGGGACCCTTCTTCCACGGATAATATTTTTCATATAGCCATCTGTTATGAAGAACTTCAGGATATAACAAACAGCATTGTGTTTTTAGAAAAATATTTAGATGTTGACCCCTTCTCCGAGATCGTTTGGTTTAAACTCGGAAAAGCATTTGAATTACAAAATAAATTCGACAAAGCCATTGAAGCTTATGACTATTCAATAGCCATAGAAGAATCGTTTGCCCACGTTTACATCAGTAAAGGAACTCTGCTGATGTCTCTCGGCGAATACCAGAAAGCCATCAGCACGTTTGAAGACCTTCTGGATGTTGAAAATGATTTTCTTGAAGCATATTGTTATATCGGAGAATGCTTTTCGCAGATGGGCAAAAAAAATAAAGCCATCAGTTATTTTTTTAAAGCATTGCATATTGACAAAGAATATTCTGAAGCGTGGTTTAACATTGGTAATATTAAGCTGGAACAGGGTAAATACAAGGATAGTATACACTATCTGAAAAAAGCCAAAATGTATGAACCGGACAATGCAGAATACTGGTTCACATTAGCCGAAGCATATGCTTCGCAGGGAGATTATGTCAATGCCCGAAAAGCATTTAAAAAAACCTTGTTTTTTGACCCGTATTGTGAAGAATATTGGTGTAAGTTTGCCCAGTATCTTTTTAGCAGAGGCCATGTTAATAAAGCCATTGATATTATTGAACAAGCAGGCGAATATCATTTCAACAGTGACATCCTCCTGTTCTATCTTGCCGGTTTTTATCTTTCTAAAAAAGATTTTCAAACCGGAATAACCCTTTTAGAGACAGCATTGATATCCAACCCTATTCAACACGTGATATTATATGACGTTTGTCCTAATGTTATGGAAATTGATGAAGTGACAGACCTCATAGAACGACACATAAATACATTAAAATACATCTTATAATGAACTTTGAACTGCCTCACATCCCTAAGCGAGACGAGAAAAAACGAAATAAAGGGCTCACCATGGTTATGGATAAGGGCCTGAGTATATCACAGGCCGAACAACTGGTTGACTCATGCGCAGAATACATAGACATGGTCAAATTAGGATTTGGCACAGCATTGCTTACCAATAAACTGGCCGATAAGATCAAGATTTACAAACAAGCCAATATCCTCCCCTATTTTGGAGGGACATTATTTGAGATATTTCTTGTCAGGGGCCGGTACAATGAATACAAAAAATTTCTGGAGCAATATAACATGGAATTGACCGAAGTATCCGACGGGTCGTTGGTCATCCCACACGAAAAAAAGCTGGATTATATCCGTGACCTGAACCAGCACATGACTGTTCTCTCTGAAGTAGGCTCCAAAATAGCCGGTGTTGAGATTCCTACTGATGAATGGGTGAAGATGATCCAACAAGAACTCGAAGCCGGATCATGGAAAGTGATCACCGAAGCACGTGAAAGCGGCACCATTGGCATTTTCAACAAAGACGGCTCTGCCAATAATGAACTGATCGAAGAGATCATTCAACATATTAACCCACACGACGTATTATGGGAAGCTCCCAATAAAAAACAACAAACATGGTTCATTAAGCTCCTGGGCAGTGATGTGAACCTGGGCAATATTGCAACCGACAGTGTGATCCCTCTTGAAACACTGCGCCTCGGATTACGCGGTGATACCTTTTTTGACTATTTACCGGAGCATTTAAAAGAATAAGAAGAGAATTGTGGAGTAAGTGATATATGTGAAATGCATGCCGGATTCTTTTCTAACTTCTAAAACCACTCTTACTTTACGAACATTATAAATTTAAAACTTTACTAATAGAATGAAAGACAACATAAACCGTTACATCAGCACAGCTGTCAAAGGTATAGGCATGGGAGCGGCCGACATTGTTCCGGGCGTGTCAGGAGGTACCATTGCGTTTATCACAGGCATTTATGAAGAACTGATCCATTCCATCAAATCAGTGAATTTTGCTTCGCTTAAAGAGCTGGGAAAATTCCGCCTGGCTGTATTTTGGAAAATGGTGAATGGCAATTTCCTGCTTGCTGTATTTGCAGGAATCCTGATCAGCGTAGTTTCACTGGCACATATCCTTGAACATCTTCTCGTCACCTACCCTGTATTGATATGGTCGTTCTTTTTCGGCCTCATCATAGCTTCTGCTATTTATATAACACGAAAAATTTCCGGATGGAACGCAGGTAAAATTATTGCACTGGCAGCCGGCATTGTCATTGCTTATGCCATCACTGAAATCACACCTGCACAAACCCCTACCGCTTTATGGTTTGTCTTTATTTCCGGAGCTCTTGCTATTTGTGCAATGATATTGCCCGGCATATCCGGAAGCTTTATCCTGTTATTGCTTGGCAAATATCAATTTATCCTGGCAGCTGTTAATGATTTCAGAGTAGAAGTAATCGCCACACTGATGGCAGGCGCTGTTGTCGGATTGCTTTTATTTGCAAATGTGTTGTCGTGGTTGTTTAAAAAATATCATGATATGACCATTGCCATATTGGCCGGGTTTATGATCGGGTCATTGAATAAAGTATGGCCCTGGAAGATTGTCAAAAAAAGCATTGTAGATGATGAAGGCGAAATCATCCCCCTGATCGAACATAATGTACTCCCCCACCAATACCAGGAAGCCACAGGGAATAATGCTTTCCTGGGTTATGCTATTGTATTGGCCATTGTCGGCATTTTAGTTGTGCTGCTAATAGAGCATTTTTCAAAAAACAAACAAACAGTATGAGAACGTTCGGACTTATCGGATATCCTTTATCTCACTCTTTTTCTGAAAAATATTTCACTGAAAAATTTAAAAAAGAAGACATCACGGACGCGGTGTATAAGTCATTCCCCCTGGAAAACATCAATGATTTTACACGTCTTGAAGAACAACACAGCCTCGCCGGCCTGAATGTTACCATCCCTTACAAAGAACAGGTCATTCCGTTTCTTGATGAGCTGGATGATCCGGTGAATGAAATCAGGGCTGTGAACACCATTAAATTCATTAAAAAAGGCAAAACTACCATTAAAAAAGGATTCAACACAGATGTATATGGTTTCACAGATTCGTTAAAGCCATTGCTTGGCTCAAAGCACACCAAATCGCTTGTGTTGGGTACCGGAGGCGCATCTAAGGCTGTGGAATATGGGTTGCAACAGATGGGTATTGATGTGCTTTTTGTTTCAAGAAACCCAAAAGACAAACAACATACGATTGCGTATGATGAATTAGACCAGGATATCATACAGCAGCACTTACTCATTGTGAACACATCGCCATTGGGGATGTACCCCAATGAACAAACCTATCCGGATATTCCCTATCAATTCTTAACTGCCGGCCATGTTTTGTACGACCTGGTGTACAATCCTGAAATAACTCAATTTATGGACATAGGAAAACAACAGGGAGCAACTGTTAAAAACGGATACGACATGCTGATTTTACAAGCAGAAAAGGCATGGGAAATATGGAACCGGGAACTAAAACCTTAAACTCCCCGGGACTACCTTTATTTTAGTGGTTAAGTCAAAATACTGTTTAAATATAGTTGAAAATGTGGTTTATATGTGGTTCAATATAAAATTAATCGTTTTGAAAGAACACAACATATAAACAAATTGCAAGTTATCATTAAATTCGTGGGTATAATCAATTATATAAGTTCAACCACATCCGCTTTAAAAACTTCTATTCCAGTTTCCGTTCTACTTCTACTTCTTTATATGCTTCAATGATATCACCTGTTTTGATGTCATTAAAATTTTCAATGTTCAGGCCGCATTCATAGCCCGATGCTACTTCTTTAACATCATTTTTAAATCGTTTTAATGATCCGAGTTCACCTGTATATACTACAATGCCGTCACGAATAAGGCGCACCGTTGAATTTCTGTGTATTTTTCCTTCTTTGACCATACATCCGGCAATTGTTCCGACCTTTGATATTTTGAAGGCTTCCAATACTTCAAGATTGGCTGTTACTTCTTCTTTAATATCGGGTGAAAGCATTCCTTCCATAGCAGCTTTTACTTCTTCTACTGCATCATAGATCACATTATAAAGTCTGAGGTCTATCTTTTCTTTTTCTGCGAGGTTTCTGGCGGATGCCGAAGGCCGTACTTTAAATCCTACAATAATGGCATCGGATGCCGAGGCTAAGTTTACATCGTTTTCTGTGATCTGGCCAACGCCTTTATGAATAATTTTCACCTGTATCTCTTCGGTAGATAGTTTAATCAGGGAGTCTGCCAGAGCCTCTACTGATCCGTCTACGTCACCTTTTACAATAATATTTAGTTCTTTAAAGTTGCCAATGGCAATTCGCCGCCCTAATTCTTCGAGCGTTACATGTTTTTGTGCTTTAATGCCTTGTTCGCGTTGTAGTTGTTGACGTTTATTGGATATGTCCCTTGCTTCTTTTTCATTGGATAAAACATTAAACTGGTCACCTGCTTGCGGAGCACCATCTAATCCCAATACCATTCCCGGGTGCGATGGCCTAAGTTCATCAATCCGTTGGTTACGTTCGTTTAATAAGGCCCTTACTCTGCCACAATATGCTCCTGCCACTACGATATCGCCCACTTTGAGTGTTCCTGTTTGCACTAAAACAGTAGCAACATATCCTTTTCCTCTGTCCAATGCTGACTCCAATACAGCACCTAAGGCTCTTTTATGCGGATTGGCTTTAAGTTCCAGGATATCTGTTTCGAGTAATACTTTTTCCAGTAACTCATCAACATTGATCCCGTTTTTGGCTGAAATTTCCTGACTTTGATATTTCCCGCCCCAATCTTCCACCAAATAATTCATTTGAGCCAGTTCTTCTTTCACCTTTTCAGGGTTGGCCGAAGGTTTGTCTATTTTATTAATGGCAAACACCATGGGTATCCCTGCTGCGCTGGCATGATTAATGGCCTCTTTGGTTTGAGTCTTTACACCATCATCAGCTGCCACAACAATAATGGCAAGGTCGGTTACTTTGGCTCCCCGTGCACGCATAGCTGTAAAGGCTTCGTGTCCTGGTGTATCTAAAAATGTTATTTCACGATCATTATCCAATGTGATATTATACGCTCCAATATGTTGTGTAATCCCTCCTGACTCTCCTGCAATGATATTGGTCTGCCGGATATGATCGAGCAATTTTGTTTTCCCGTGGTCTACATGTCCCATCACGGTAACGATAGGCGGACGGGTTTCCATATCTTCTTCTTTGTCTTCTTCCTGGTCAATTGCTTCCTGAACATCAACAGTTGTAAATTCCACTTTATAATTAAAGGCCTCTGCAACCAATGAAATAGTTTCTGCGTCTAATCGTTGATTGATGGACACAAACAACCCGATATCCATACATGTAGAAATGACTTCATTAATGTTTACATCCATCATATTAGCCATTTCATTGGCAGATATAAATTCAGTTACTTTAATAACCTTTTCTGCTTCGAGTTCTTTTTGTAATTGTTCTTCCTGTTTTTGTTGAATGGCTTCGCGTTTTTCTTTTCTGTGCCGTGCGCCTTTTGACTTTCCTTTAGACGTTAATTTGGCTAATGTTTCTTTGATTTGTTTTTGAACTTCTTCTTCATTTACCGCATGAGGCTGAACATTTTTCTTTTTAAGGGTTTTTTTCTGCCTGGGGGCACCGCCACCGGCTTTCCCTTTTTCATCAATGTCAACCCGTTTTTTCTCTTTTCGTATCCGCTTTCGTTTCTTTTTAATGGCCTGATCATCATCGTCTTCTTTCTTTTTAAATTTCTTTTGTTCTTGCAGGTCAACTCTACCCACTACTTTGGGTGTGCCTAATTCTTCTATATTGGTTGCAATGTGTTCTTGTTTGAACGGGGCTTTTTGCGGTGTTTCTTTGGCCTCTTTTTCAGCAGGTTGTTTCGGTTTTACTTTTAATTTAGGCTTGCTTTTTCCGGATTGGTATTTTTGTTTTTTCTTATCTTTTTCCACTGATTTTTTTACCGGGCGTGTTTGTTGATTGATCGAATCCAGGTCTATTTTGCCAACAACCTTTAAATTATTTTTTTCCTCCGTTTTTTGAGGTTCTTCTTCTTCGATTTCTTTTAGTTCTTCTTCTTCCGGCTTTTCTTCTTCTGTTGCTTCTGCTTTGGGCGTTTCCTTAACCTCTTCTTTCTCAGTTTCCTCCTCAGCACTTACTTCTTCTTGTATTTCAACCGGTTCTTCTGCTACCTCTTCTTCTGTTTCTTCTTCGGGAGGTGCTTCTGTAGATTCGGTTTTTTCTTTTTTGGGTTTTTTCTTTGACTCTTCTATGTCAATCTTTCCCACAATCTTTAAGTTCACTTTTTCATGGAATTCCTCTTCTTCTGCTTCTGCTTTTTCTTCAACCTCCGGTTCTTCTGTTCCGGTTTGTTTCTCTGCCTTTTCGTCTGCTGTTTCTGCATTTTCATCTTTAACACCAACCAATGCTTCCTCTTCATCCAGAGAAACGGATTCTTTTTTCTTCTTTACTTTGTCAAAATTGAATTTCTTCGATTCTTTTTTGACATCAATGTCTGAGCTAAACTCCTGGAGAATAAGATGATATGCCTCTTCCGAAATCTTGGTATTCGGATTGGAATCCACTTCAACTCCTTTTTTACTGAGAAAATCAACAATTGTTGATATCCCAATATTAAATTCCCGTGCAACTTTATTTAACCGTGTTCCTTTTTTCTGCGTCATATATTTATTTGCTGTCTTTGAATTTGCTAAGATAAAATTTTAATTTTTTATGCACGCATATAAGAGATTTTTTTTACATTTTATCACTTATATACGTGCAAGTACAATTTGGCATTTACTTAATTAACTGCCTAAATGTAAATGTATTGTATATGATAAATTTATATATTATATTAAAAGGTTTTACAAAATATTTTTTTATAATTTTATGCTTGTATTTTTATCAAACATGTTAATATATAAAGAAATAATTAATTTTCAAAAATTTTTTATACTGCAAAAATAACCTATTCTGTTAAATCATCACTTATCAGGCTGTAAAAATGCACATTCTCTTGAATGATCATGTATTAAAACGGCATGAACAGGCACATACAGGAAAAACATTTTTTTAATAATTTTCGGAAAAAAATTTTGACGGATTTTGCTCTTTTGTATTGTGCTTTATTTCTCGATTTTAGACACCCGGGCGGGAACAAATCATGTAACAGACGTTTTGAAGCCTTGTGCCTTGCGAAAGGCCGGGATATGAGGGCTTAAGGTTCGCTCTTATGTAACTACTTTTCCAAAGTTCAATTTTATTATGCAGTTAAGATAAATGAGTTTAAAGTATAAAGTTTGCCCTTCATTTTAAAAAGATATAGCGTTGTATCGAAAAAAAATTGATGTGAAAAATTTTTATCTTTGTATTAAAACAAAATATGACTGAATTTAAGGAAAAATATGTAAATAACTATGTCCAACATACAGAAATCTAAGCAGTCCGGAAGACCCAGCGTACATCCCGTGTTTATACAAAAGCAACCATCAAAACACAATAAACATTTAAAAACATGAAACGAATAAAAATAGGAATTTTAAAAAAATATAATGGTTTAATAAGTATTATTCTTGCCTTGTTGGGTTATTCTACAGCATGTGAACCGGGCACTGAAGAGTATGGGGTGCCTCATGCATCATTCATTGTAAAAGGAAATGTCAAATCAGAAACATCAGACAAAACAATATCAAACATTAGAATAGTGATGAACTATGACACTTCTTATACGAATGATGAAGGGAATTATCATATCCAAAACACAGATTTTCCTGATAGTCAATCCTATCACATTGAGTTTAACGACATAGACGGAGAAACAAACGGAGCGTATCAGCCACTTGATACCATTGTTGAGTTTAATAATCCTGAATTCTCAGGAGGTAATGACAACTGGGATAGCGGAGAGACAGAAAAAGAAGTGAATGTAAAACTCAAAGACAAAGAATGACTGTTAAGAAAATCTCGATTAAAAAGAAACTTGCACTTAGCCTGTATAACAGGTATCGCAGGAATGAAAAAAAGATTCATCAGCTAAATTATATTTTTTGGGAATGTACATTAAGATGTAACTTGAATTGTCTTCATTGTGGCAGCGATTGCATGAAAGATTCATCTATCAATGATATGCCTAAAGAAGATTTTTTAAAGGCTTTAGATGAGATAACACCAGACATTACTCCAAATAAAACGATGATTGTCTTAACAGGCGGAGAACCTATTTTGCGCAAAGACATTGCTGAAATTGGAAAAGAACTTTATAACCGGGGATTTCCCTGGGGAATCGTTTCCAATGGAATGGATATGCAAGAGCCCATGATTAAGAAACTACTTAATTCTGGAATTAGAGCACTAACAATAAGCCTTGATGGGTTGGAACAATCTCATAATTGGTTGCGAGGCAATAAGAAAAGTTTCAAAAATGCAACAAATGCAATAAACATTCTAAGGAATACAAAAGGATTGCGATATGATGTTGTAACATGTACAAATCAAAAAAATATAAATGAACTGCCTGAGCTATATAATTTGCTTTTAAATTTAGGGTTAAAAGAATGGCGTATCTTTACAATATCACCTATTGGCAGGGCAAAAGAATATGAAACACTTCAATTAAAACCAAAAGAGTTTAAAGAACTATTTGATTTCATTGAAAAAGTCAGAAAAGAAGGAAAAATAAAACTAAACTATGGTTGCGAGGGCTTTTTAGGAGGTTACGAAGGCCGTGTAAGAGATAACTTCTTCTTCTGCCGTGCAGGAATTAATGTGGCATCAATACTTGTGGATGGTTCTATTTCTGCTTGTCCAAATTTGCGAGAGAATTTTATACAAGGGAATATTTACAAAGATAATTTTAAGAATGTCTGGCAAAATAAATACTCAATGTATAGAGACAGGCGTTGGACAAAAACAGGGATTTGTGCCGATTGTGAATTCTTCCGTTACTGCGAAGGGAATGGATTGCATTTGAGAGATGAAAAAACAGGAGAATTATTATTTTGTCATTTAAACCGAATTGAAGAAGGTGAAACCAAATTTTCACATATCCATATACCATTCGTATAGCTAAAAACACTTGCTAAAAGCAGAAAAATATTTTAAAAAAATTGAACACTTCTGATTGGGTTTTTAATCCGCAAATAAAAATTGACAGCATAGTGAAAAAAAGTAAAGCGCTCATGTTAAACAACTCCGGGCTTGAATATTATAATGAAGGGAAGTATGAATTGGCACTCGTTCAATTTAAAAAAGCTGCGAATACCATCTCTATATCAAGAATCTCCAAATCAACTTACTTAAGAAATGCCGCCCTGTCATTCATGGAATTAGGCAATACTGATTCATCCCGGCATTATTTTTTAAGGGCTGCCAATCTGCACTATGAATATAGTAAAATTTATTAAATTTTAAAACCATCAACAATGAAAAAAGACACACATAAAGACAAGGTATTATGCCATACAGATATTTTAAATCTGATCATTATAGGATTGTTTTTTATAACCATCTGGTCATTAGTTATTGTTCATGGAATAATCTATGCAAACCCCTATGAAATCATGTTAGCCCTTTTATTATTGTTTATCCCTGTGTTTTACCCTGTTTTTGCATATGCAAAAACAGACAAGGTCATTTTTTTTTATTTATTCCGAAAAAAAGTCATTCTAAACGAACAAATAATAAACATTGAAAGTGCCCGGGCATATCATGAATCGTCAAATATAAAATTAAACTATACAAAAAACGGGAAAGAACAAAATATCGTGCTACCCATTGGCTCTAACAGGAAAAAACAATTAGAAGCACTTAATAAACTGGCAGAAAAAAATCGTGATAAAATCAATACTGAATCATTTGGGGATAGCATAAAAATCGAAAACGGTACTTTTAAACCGAAGTAAGCCGCTAAGCGGTTCAAAACCGCTTAGCGGCTTACTTAGTTATCCCCACACACAACGGTGGAATATCCAGCTTCTTAGTCCCCCTGGCATACCCTTTTTTAATGGATTCACCGGGCTCTTTTCCTTCGGTAGCCTTCAATGCAGCCAATATAGCAGCGCCGGTGGGAGTACATAATTCGGTGTTGACGGGGCCATATTTCCAGGGTATGTTGTACTTCTTTAAGATAATGTCTGTTGCAGGTGCCGGCACAGGGAGTTTGCCATGAGAGAAATTGACCGTGCCATTTCCTACGGAAACCGAATTGGTGATTATGGCTTCCGGCTCTATATCCAGCAGTTGAAGTCCGGTAACACATCCTGTTATGTCAATCAAAATATCCTGTGCTTCATGCAACAAGGCATCGTCGGACGAATGATGGTGAAGATGTGCATGATGCCCATGAGCCAACCCTTCCTTATCCATTCCTTTCTGTTGCATACCACTATTTTTCAACCACCCATTATTGGCTTTATCCACATGGTCCAGATCGCGGATAACCGGTTTAATATCTAAAATGGGTGTGTTATTCAAAAAATCGGTGGGCCCGGTATAAATCCGGTTTTGTTTAATCGCTTTTATTTCCACAATATCAACCCCAACAGGATTTGGACGAAACGGCGACCTGCTGGCAAACAGCCCTACCTGTGAATCAATCCAGGGAGGCGAAACAAGCATTGAGTATCCTTTTGAACGGTCAAAATATGCTATCAGCATTGCATGCGAAAATTGTTCAAGGTCTTTTAAGCCTGCTTGATATTCCGGGAATACATCTACATAAAATTCACCCGAAGCACCGGGGTCTGGCCTAAATGGAGCCTGATGCGTATACGGTGAATGTGCTGTGCCAATCGGGGAAACATGAAAATGGTCATTAAAAAAATGATGCTTGCTGTGGGCCTCCCGCTCCGCTTCAATCAAAATGTCGAGCAAATGATTGCCAAAAATCCGGTATAAAGGTTTTATACCAAGCTGTTCATAAATTTGTTGAAGATACTCCCGGGCATCACACCCTTTTAAGTGAGATTCTTTAGAATGAAAAGCAATGTCAAGGCTTAATGCATCCTTTTTCTTTTTCACTTGAATCTTTGCTTTCCCCACATACGAGGCTGCTTTTTCCATGTTTGCAATGACAATCTCTCCCGGTGCCCCCAGTGAAATCAACGCACTGGCAAACATATCCCCTGCTATTCCTCCTTCCGGATCAATGTATAGTTTGTTCATTCAATTTTTATTCTTTGTTTTTAGCAATGAGTGAAGCGATTACTGCTGCCCTGATGCCTCCGTCAATATTTACCACAGCAAGATTGGGTGTGCATGAAGCCAGCATGGCGATTAAAGCCGTTTCGTCTGATTTGTATCCATATCCTACAGATGTTGGCACACCTATCACAGGCAATGGCATAAATGATGCAACAAACGTAGCAAGTGATGCTTCCATCCCGGCAACAACAATCACAGCTCCCACTTTCTTTTCTATCCCTTGCCTGAGCGCATCCAGTGCCCTGGTTGGATGGGCAACACCACGGTCCTCAAACAACAATGGATCAATACCCATGACTTTTAAGGTTAATTCAGCTTCTTTGGCAACAGGATGATCTGCTGTGCCTCCGGAAACAATCAACACATGCTGCTTTGTTTCAGGCATCTCTCCTATCACCATAATCCGTTCTTCCTGAACAACCGGATGATGCGATGAAAAATAATCATATAACTGATCCTGGTCCGAAGACCTGGAGATGATCACATTCTTACTTTTTTTCAGTGTTTTTTCAGCAATGGTAACAATCTGTTGATATGATTTATATTCACCATACACTATCTCCGGAATATCTGTCCTGATATCCCTGTTCATGTCTATGATTTGCTGATCTGCTGTCTCTACAAATGATAAGGACACCAATTTTCTTGCCTCTTTCTTATCTATTTCCCCCGATTTAATCTTATCAAATAATTCCTCAAATTTCATATGTTTATTATTTATTATTCTCCGTTTCTGTTAAATAAATTGATCATGCGCATTTGGCCTTGTAGGCTCCATGTCCAGTGTAACAAAAGGTACTATTTTCTTTGCTTTTTTAATAAGTGCCTCCCTTATGTTTTCCCGGATAATGATATTAAAACTTTCATTTTTAGCCACTTCTATCCGTAAAAAAATGTCTGAATCAAGTCTGCACCGGATGTCATAATCCCCTGTTTCATTGATAATAAAGCGCTCTATCTCCCGAATTCCATCCAGGATAGATTGTGTAATTTTAATATTATAATTGATACGGGTTGCCAGGCAACTTTCCATTTCTGCTACTTCTTTAATGGCTCCATATTGCTGTGCAATTTCTTTAGCCTGTTTTTTGGATATCCCGGCTTCTGCCAGGGGCGACTTAACCCCAAATTCTTCAAGAGCTTTCTTCCCCGGACGATATTTATCCAAATCATCTGTTACTGTTCCATCAAGGATTTCAAACCCTTCTTCACTTACCATATGTAGTATGTCTTTTTTACATACATAACATCTGTTAGAGGGATTGGCACATACATCTTCATGTGCTTCCGTATTGATTTCTTTAAAATGTTCGCTGCGTAATTGCCTGACCTGTTGATGAATTTCATCAGCATAAGCCCGGTTAAACCCATTATTTATCCAAACAGGCAGTACATTCATATCAAGTTCATTCAACATCCCCAGTATAGCAGAACTGTCATATCCTCCCGAAAAAAGTAATATATATTTTAATTCAGGATTAAGAACCTGTTGTGTTTTATGTAAATAGTTTCTCATATTTTTAAAAAAACCAAAGATAATATTTATTGAAAACAGTATGTTCTTCCATTATTCATGTTATAGAAAAATAGTCTATGAAGATTTACCCTTGTCCAAAAAGAATTCTTTAATGATGTTTATATTGTGTTCCGTCAATTGGTTAGCAGAAGTGTTATCATAAATTTCATCAAGAAGATGCTGATACCGTTCTGTGATTTTGGGCCTCACCATTTTGAGGGTAGAATTGATCATTTGATTTTCTTCATTGAATGATTCCTTAAGTATTCTGAAGTTTGTAGGGATCCATTTGGATGGAAATTGCCCTGCATATTCCTCATCTTTCATAAATTGATAAAATGAGTTATGTATGGCTTCTAAAAGCATTTTTGTATCGTGAAGCTCATGCTTTTCTTTGTATGCAATAACTTTAGCCTGGTCAAGCGTCACCAGAGCTGTTGTAAATTTATTGTGGTCGTTATAAATCATTACCTGTGAGACCAGTTCCGAACAATTCACAATCGCTTCTTCAATGCCTTCGGGCGAATATTTTTCACCATCCTGCGATATCAATAACGCTTTTTCCCGTCCGACAACCATCAAGAAGCCGTCCTCGTCAATATATCCCATATCTCCTGTATGAAGCCAACCGTCTTTGATTGTCTCTGCGGTTGCAGTTTCATTCTTGAAATATCCTTCCATCACATTATTTCCTCTGATCACAATTTCACCTTTTTGTCCTTTAGGTAACACTTTGCCATCCTGATCCATGATAATGCATTCAATTCCATAGATCACATGCCCTGAAGTTCCTAATTTATGTGTTTTATGGGTATTGGTAGAAATGATGGGCGTTGCTTCTGTTAGCCCGTAACCCTGATAAACAGGGACTCCCAGAGCATAGAAAAACTGCTGTTGTTTAATATCCAATAATGCTCCACCGCCAATACAATACTTTAAATTGCCGCCGAATATTTCCCTCACCTTCTTATAAATCAGTTTATTTGCCAGTGTATGAGGAATACTATAGAACAGGCGCTGATACAAAGGCGCTTTATGGAACCCATCCCGGTAAATTTTATTTCCGGCTTTTATACCTGCATTGAAAAGCCGTTCAACAAAACCCCCTTTGGCAGCAATACCATCTTTTATCTTATTCATAAAATTCCCTGTTAATGCCGGAACTGTCAGTAAAAAATCAGGTTTCACTTCTTTTAGGTTCACAGGAATATTTTTAAGCGTATTCACCGGGCCACCCCTACCGTCTACAAAATAAATTGCCAATGCACAAACACATGAGATGAATAACCCTACGGTATGGGCAAATGAATGGTCTAAAGGCAAAATAATCAATGTCTTTAAATGCTCGGGCAGTTCAAAATACTGCCAGGCATTTACACTGTTGCTGTGATAATTTAGGTGGCTGAGCATGATGCCTTTGGGATTGCCACTGGTACCCGAAGTATATGAAATGGTTACTGTATCATGTTCTCTTATGTTTTCAATGATTTTGTTTATTTGTTCTTTGTGTTCTGAAAAAGAAGTTTTCCCTTGCTCTCTTAAATCTTTATAATGAATAATCTCAACATCTTTACTATTTGATTCAATGATGGACGATATATCATCATAACAAAATATTTTAAAATTTTTTTGTTTTATCCTGGATAGAACAGGAATGATATTGCCCAGTGTGTTTTTGGATACAAAAATGGCTTTGGACTCGGAATGCTCTAACCTAAACAAAATTTCTTCCGGTAATAATTTTATAGACAATGGAACGGCAATACACCCGGCTTTAATAATGCCAAATTCACTGACAACCCAATCGGTACGGCCTTCGGATAAAATTGCTATTTTATCATATTGGTTAAAATTGTAATGCAATAATCCCGATGCAATTCCGTCAGATAATTCATCAACATGTTGGTACGTGCTGGGTGTCCATCCTTTTTCCGTTTTTTCGCAGAGGTATGTAGAATCAGGGTATTTTTCAATGGCTTGTTTTAATAAATTAATGACAGTGCGTCTCATGATTATTGGGTTAATATATTAATGATTAATCGCTTAAAAATAAACATTTTCTGTAAAATATGAGCTTAAAAAACAGAATTAATCAAATTTTTATATTTATTTTGTTCTTTGCATTTTCATCAGTGATTCCTAAAAACACAATTTGTTAAATACATCAACCATTAATTATTATAATGAACATCGAAGATTACCGCAACTATTGCCTGTCTCTTCCCCTCACAGAAGAAAGCCTGCCTTTTAATGATAACGCACTGGTCTTCTACATCAAAGGCAAAATGTTCAGCCTTACCAATAATATTGAAACATTTGACTTCATTAATGTAAAATGTGATCCTGAAAAAGCAATTGCATTGCGGGAACTATATGAGGCAGTCATACCAGGATATCATATGAACAAAAAACACTGGAACACCATTCAAATGGATGGCTCCATTGCTGATGTAACAATAAAAGAATGGATCAGGGAATCCTATCAATTGGTAGTTAAAAACCTCCCGAAAAAAGATCGGGAAGGATTATTATAGAACCATAGCATTTTTCGCCTCTACAGTTTTTGGTTTTTCCGATATGTTTTATTTCTCCTCTCCTTTTACCTTCTCCCCGGCCATCACAAACCGCAGGTCGCTGTAAGTATATTCATCGCCCAATTTGCTTTTGATAGGATTCAATTGTGTTGTTTCCATCCTCCTGGAGACTTCTTTAATGGCATAAACTTTTTCTTTTTCTACAAAATCATGTACATCCAATAATCCCTCTCCCACATAATGAGCCAGATGGCCTTCAATGGTTGAATGCGCAAGCGATCGCTCAAGGGCAATTTCTTCAATGCTTTTGCCTTCTTTGTATAATTTGTAACTGATCTCCTTTGTATTTGGCTGATTCTTTTTCGTTCCTTTCTTTTTGCTTTTCTTCTTATTCGCTGTCCGTTCTATTTGTTTTTCTTCCATCATCTTATACCGCTCGTCATAAATCCCGGTTTTCCGGATGGTTTCTTTTGATATTTCGGTATTGTCAACTGCTGCATTGATCAATGCTTCAGCTTTGCAAACGGATTGGAGCTGACTGAAAAACAACCGTTCCACATCACGCAATTCAGTAATATACTTTTTAATGCCTGTATGCTCTTTCACCTCATTGATATGATCGAATATCCGTTTGGAAAAATCTTTAAGCCGGGGCTGAAAATACTGTTTTGCTGCCCTGGCCCTTTCCTGTAATTTCAGCAATTGGTCTGTATCCCTGTAATCAGTTAACAGCTGCAACTGTTTCAAAAACTTATCTGCCACTTCTTTTAAAGAAAGCAAATCTCTTTGAAGATCAACTGCCCATTGCTTATAAAGCTGTTTGGCTGAACGTTTTTCATCTTTGTTATAACTGCCTACATGATAATTGTATTGATTGATCAATGCATTGAAGTTGAATGCATACAGAGCAGTATTTTGAATAAATTTTTTGGATTCCTCTGTATACACCTCTGCTAATACAGAAGGTGTCTTTTTATTTTGAGTAAACAATTCTATCTCTTTATCTGTTTCCAGGCTATTGAAGGGGATGGATTTATTCAGGACTAACCCATGGAGTCCTGTAAGCCGCGAAAGGGCAACATAAATCTGGCCCGGGGCAAACGCCTGTGATACATCAATAATGGCTTTGTCAAATGTCAATCCCTGGCTTTTATGAATGGTAACGGCCCATGCCGGTTTAATGGGATAATGTTTAAATGTTCCTGTCAGGTCTTCATTGATCTCATTGGTTTCTTTGTTCAATGAAAATTTTTTGTTTTCCCATGTATATCGCTCCACTTCAATGGGCTGACTGCCATCATTGAAATCAACTTCAATATAATCTTCTCCTAACGAAGAAACGGTTCCGATTTTTCCATTAAAATAACGTTGTTCTCCGGAATAATCATTTTTTATGAACATCACCTGTGCTCCTTCCCGGAGTTCAAGGGTGTACTCTACCGGATAAAGATGTTCTTTAAAATCACGTTCAACAATAGCATCATAAAAAAAAGATTTCCCTTTCAGTTTTTTCAATTCAGCGCGATTGATATCATCTACCTTTCTGTTATGCGTGGTTAAATAAATATATCCTTCATCTTTTTTAGGCTTAAACGACGGCTTGTGGTATTTGTTGAGTATGGCAATATCTTCTTCCTTGATACAATTGTCACGCAAATTATTTAATATAGAAATAAATGTAGAGTCTGTCTGCCTGTAGATTTTATCCAGTTCAATATAAATAGGGGCGTTGTCTTTTAATACGGTGGCTTCAAAAAAATACATAGACGAATAGAATTGGCCGAGGTATTCCTGCTCGTTGCGCTTTACAACAGGCGGCAGTTGGAGCAAATCGCCGATGAATAATATCTGTGTCCCTCCAAAGGGGATTCGCCGTTTTTTGATAGACCTTAATACAACATCAATGGCATCGAGGATGTCGGCACGCAGCATGCTTACTTCGTCAATAATCAACAATTCCATCTCTTTGATCATTTGTCGCTTTTGTTTATTGATCTGCATTGAAGATGTGAGAGTTTTGGGTGTATTGATCTGGATGGAAATAGTCTCTTCCCTGAATGTAATGTTTTCAGGGATAAACGTACCAAAAGGCAATTGAAATAAAGAATGCAGGGTAACGCCTCCGGCATTGATGGCTGCTATTCCGGTAGGGGCTGCAATAATAGCCTTTTTATGAGTTTGAAGAATTATGTTTTTAAGAAATGTTGTTTTTCCTGTACCTGCTTTTCCTGTGAGAAAAATATTGCAATTGGTGCCATTAATAAAACTGGCAGCAATCCCGGCAGGTGTCTTTTTAATTCGATCTTCCATACTGTGTATTTGTTGTAACTTATAAGTATATTCTCCAGAGCAAAAAAACAAAAATTTTTAAAATAATGCAAGAAAATTTTTAAAATAAAATAGCCAAAATATTTCTTTTCCGCAATGAAGTTATTTGACTTTGGCAATGTTTGTACAACATAGTATGTGTTAATATTTAATTATTTTTGTATGATAATATTTGTTATTAATGATGATTTTAAGTACATATATCCCCGGCTTAAAATTTTGCGAAGGAATGGTGTAACGCACAAACCCGCTTTTCTTTTGCGTATCGGTAGTTTTAATTATAGTTCCGAGTAAATCGTAAATTGTATATTTAACCCACGAACTTTCCGGCACAGAAAATTCAATAATCAATGGTTTGTCATTCAGCGGATTCGGGTAACAGGTTATGTTCAATTCATTGTGTTCAACTTCACTGAAATAACCTGAATATCCTACACAAAATTTGGGGTCAACATAATTCACGGCGTGCGGATTGGTGCATTTGTTTAATCTTGTACCGTAGCCGTTTAGAGCAGTATTGCCTCCCTGTATGGCATTGGGTGAATCCCACACTGTCCGGCGGTCTATGGCACGAATCATCCCCATGTCTGCCTTGTGGTGCATAACATCCCATCCCTGGTTTACATGGTCGAGGATATGCCCATGGCCTAACTCGTGCGCTATAGAAGAATAAAAATCATATTTATTGGCTCTTAAATTATTTTCTACTGTGGTGTCTATTTGCCAGTTGACACTTGTATTTATCTCTATATTAAATTCTTTTAGGAAAAAAGTATGGGGGCTGGTAGTGAGACATTTTTTAATAACCGGGGTAAATATTTGGAATGCAGCACTACCTCCCAAATCGCTTGCAGAAATGGCACAAATGCCGTCTTCTGTTGAGTGTGACATGTTGTCTTCACCAATCGTCCAGTTTACAAGGGTAGCACAATTCCAGTCGTGTATGGCACGTTTGGCAGCTTTTTTAGCCATGAGCGAAAAGTCCTGCACACTTTGATCAAAACTAATGGTATACCCTCCGGAATCGTTCTGGTTCGAAAGGTAAACATTGGATTTTTTGTATATAGTTTCATCATCAATTACTTGGTAAAGTGCATAGGGTATGGTGAGTCCGCTTATTTCATATTCATATCCCGTGAAATTCATGACTTTAAATTCACCGCTCCCGGGTACAGGGTGTTGTTGGTCTTCTGTTGTCCCATCAAGAATGGAAGGCAATTTGAGGATGATTTCATCGTCATCCCACGAAATGATATCATAGTCGTCCGTGCCTATTAATTCCCCAAATTCATCTTCAGGATATGCGTTGAGTTGGTTTGCATCTTTAAAAAACAGGCATCCTGTATGCTGTTGAGTGCCAAAATAATTACCTTGTATAGTCATAACAGGGTCTAACAACTCTCCGTCTACAGTAATTGTTTTTCCCAACCCGGCAGGCACTTCATTGGTGAAACCGGTAATTTCCGGCACACAGGTTTTGGCATCTATGCCGCCCCGGAAATAAGTGGTG
Organism: uncultured Bacteroidales bacterium; assembly: GCA_964549265.1. GTDB lineage: Bacteria > Bacteroidota > Bacteroidia > Bacteroidales > JBBRXJ01 > CAYMKE01. The sequence goes on from CAZJWE010000008.1 coordinate 22,153, forward strand.
TCAAAATCGTGAATATAAGGGATGGTATCTCCGGGTTCTACAGTATAAGACGAAAATATATTGCACAGGCTGACATCTGTATATTCAATTTCTGTATTCTTGTTGCAATGTTGTATGTTTAGTGCCACGGTCATCAATAGGGTGGGCGTGGGTGAGATGAGTGTCCTGTTGTACACCGGATGTTGGTTAAAATCAACGCCAAATGGGATCGCGATCAGGTCATTTTCAATATCCGCGTGCATGGTATCAGGGTCATAATACGAGCGTGTCGTAAACGCGGGTCCCCGCGTGACGGAAATGTTCCCGCTTTCTTCCACGTTTGCCCCAAACGCACCTGTATTGTATGATAGGCGCACGAGACAATTGTTAAAATACACATCGTGGTCGCATGACACCATGATGTCGAATACAAGCGACGCGTTGCCTCCTGTACTTCCTTCTAACCTTTCGTTGATTATTTCAATAATCAGGTCAGTCATTCCTTCTTTTTTTTTATGCTGTCTTTCATATTTAGCCAGTATTCCATCCATTCATCGTGGTTTTTTACCCTCTTTTCATGTGGGTAAGGCGGCGGGGCATACATCTTTTTTTCCGGCTCTTTTTTCCGGTGCTCACAATAGTTCACTGCACCGGTATCTAAGTCCGTATGCTGTGCAAGGAATTGCATTACCTGGGTTTCGGTATAAAAAACGTATGTTGTGTCAGCTTTTCTATCATGCCAGCCTGCCATGTGTTTCCCGCGTCTTCTTCTATCCGGCCTAATATCTGTCCATTTAAGATATCCAATGCTGTTTATTTCGGTAACATACACACCAAACGGATTATCAAATTCAAATTTAGAATCGCCTGGATAATGTGCATTTTTCAAAAAAAATATCCCGTTGTATTTATCAGGTTTCCGTATTAAAGGATCGTCATAGCCATTATGCCCGTGATGATTATAAAAATAACCAATGTTTGTATCCCCCTGTTCATCTGCATATATATAAGACTTAAAATATTTGGGAGCCGAGGTAATGAGTTCAATAGTCCCTGGTTTTAATTTTTCCTGTCCTTTAAAAATCTGGCATATTTTGATTGTAGCAGAAGAATATGCAATGCCCGGCTTGCCGTTTTCAAGGATATATGTCCCGGGAGGCAGGCGATTTCCGAGGCTGTCACCAATGTAATATTGAACTTTGGTCATTTCTCCTTTAAAAACATAAGGAATGTCGTTGAGCTTTTCGTTTAATGTTTCAAGGGTGCTTTCCTGTGAAACAGCAAAAAATGCATTAAAAAATAATGCAGTGATTAAATATACACGTGTTTTCATGGTTAGATGATTTTCAATATCATTTTTCACAAGATATGCAATAAAAAGTTTAAACGTTTCCAAAATAATATCTTTACTGATAAAAACTTTCCCGGCAACACAAAATTTCAATTGTGTAGCCATTTGGGATAAAAAAGCTATTTTTTAGATGTTCCCATAAAACAAGCGTTCATAAACAATCCATTGAAAGATATTTTTGATTAATTTTGATCCAAATTTAAATAGAAATAAGAATTCAGGAGCATTTTGTAAGAATAATTATAAAAACATAAACGAGTGGAAAATAAAAAAGTAGTTTTAGCATACAGTGGCGGATTAGACACCTCAATCATCCTTAAATGGCTTATTGAAAAAGGGTATGAAGTGATCGCTTACATAGCAGATGTAGGCCAGGAAGATGATTTTGAAGAAGCCAAACAAAAAGCATTGAATTTGGGTGCATCAAAGGTATATATTGAGGATCTGAAAGAAGAATTTGTGACAGACTATATTTTCCCGGCCGTTAAAGCGAACGCTATTTACGAAAATCGCTATTTATTGGGGACTTCATTGGCGCGTCCTCTTATTGCCAAAAAACAAATTGAAATTGCAGCCAAAGAAAACGCACATTATGTTTCGCACGGGGCTACAGGCAAAGGAAACGACCAGGTGCGGTTTGAGCTGTCGTACTATGCATTAAACCCAGGCATTAAGGTGTTTTCGCCCTGGAAAAACCAGGAATTCCTTGACGATTTTAAAGGCCGGACAGACATGCTTAATTATGCAAAAGATAAAGGCATTCCCATTAAAGCTACACACGCCAAGCCTTATAGCGAAGATGACAACCTTTTACATATCAGCCATGAAGCAGGCGTATTGGAAGACCCGGCTTATAAAGCAGAAAATTCCATGCTAACCAAAATCGTTCCGCCCCAGGATGCACCGGACAAAGAAACCCACCTGGCCATCCATTTTAAAGACGGAATCCCTGTAAAAGTCGAAAACCAGGATGACGACACTGTAAAAGAAAAACCACTGGAATTATTCAATTACCTCAACAAGGTAGGAGGAGAAAACGGGATCGGACTGCTGGACATGGTTGAAAATCGTTTTGTCGGCATCAAATCAAGAGGCGTGTACGAAACACCTGCCGGCACAATCTTGTACCTGGCACACATGGATATTGAAGGCATTGCCATGGACAGAGAAGTCATGAAACTGCGCAACCGCTTATCATTAGACTTTGCCGAAATTGTGTACAACGGCTTTTGGTTCAGCCCCGAAATGGATTTCCTCGTGGCTGCCATAGATAAAAGCCAGGAATACATTGACGGAGTAGTCTATTTAACCCTTTACAAAGGAAACATTTTAATCAATGGACGCGAATCACCCACATCTCTCTACAACGAAGACCTGTCGAGCATGGATATTGAAGGCGGATTTGATCAAAAAGACAGTGAAGGATTCATTAAAATCAATGCCATCAGGCTTATGGCACATCATTCCATCCTGGAAAAATTGAACAAACCCTATCATTCATCATAAAAAGACAGCTAACATGATATGGCTTTTTTACATCGTGGGGAAAAAATTCAGAAGTCAGGAGTCAAAATACAAAAGGGGTTATAAATTTTAAGAACTCTATAAACTACAAACGAATGAAACTCTGGGACAAAGGCACACAAATCAACAAACTCATAGAATCTTTTACCATCGGAAAAGATAAAGAACTTGACCTGCTATTGGCCGAATATGATGTGCTTGGAAACATTGCACATCTCAGGATGCTTGAAAAGACAAAGCTCGTGAGCCAAGAAGACGCACAACAACTGCTCCCCGAGCTCAAAAAAATATACCGGCAAATCAAAGACGGAAAATTCTTGATTGAAGATGGAGTAGAAGATGTCCACTCCCAGATTGAGCTAATGCTTACCCGTACACTCGGCAACCCCGGTAAAGCCATTCACACCGGCAGGTCTCGAAACGATCAGGTGTTGCTTGATCTTAAACTTTTTACACGTGGCCAACTGAAATCTATTGTTCAGAAAACTCATCAATTGTTTTCTTTGCTCATCAGCCATAGCGAACAATATAAAGATCATTTAATTCCTGGTTACACCCATTTGCAAGTGGCTATGCCCTCTTCATTCGGATTATTTTTTGGCGCCTATGCTGAAAGTCTGACTGACGACCTGCAGATGCTCTATACCGCCTTCAAACAAAGCAATCATAATCCACTCGGATCAGGAGCCGGATATGGCTCTTCATTCCCATTAGACAGAAAAATGACGACACAACTGCTTGGGTTCGAGGACATGGACTATAATGTTGTATATGCCCAAATGGGACGAGGCAAACTCGAACGGACAGTCACGTTTGCTTTATCTTCTCTGGGCGCCACATTATCCAAAATGGCCATGGATTTATGTCTGTTCATGAGCCAAAATTTTGGATTTGTAAGTTTTCCCGACGGTCTTACCACAGGGTCAAGCATTATGCCACATAAAAAAAACCCGGACGTGTTGGAATTGATCAGAGCAAAAAGCAACAAGTTGAAATCCCTGCCTGCTCAAGCTGATCTAATCACCACAAATTTGCCGTCAGGCTATCACCGGGACATGCAATTATTGAAAGAAATGTATCTCACAGCTTTTGAAGATACATCGAACTGCCTGGACGTAATGGCTCTAATGCTTGAACAAATCAATATCAAAGAAAATATAATTCAAGACGAAAAGTATAAACACCTATTCACAGTAGATGAGATCAATCATAAAGTAACACAGGGAGTTCCATTCAGAGATGCATATCAAGAAATCGCCCGGCAAATTGAAGACAACACCTATCAACCCGGCAAATCACTGCAACATACCCTGGATGGAAGCATTGGCAATTTGTGCAATAAAGAAATAGAAGCAAAATGGGACAAAACAATGAAACAATTTGATTTTGAATTTATTGAAAAAGCACTAAAAAAACTGGTTGAGTAAAACGCAATATTCAGGTAAATTAGCAGAACATGGAAGACCGTATAAAATTAAAAGACAAAAAAAAGATTGTTGTGAAGGTTGGCACATCTAACCTCACCTTTCCCAATGGAAAATTGGATTTAAATAAAGTCGAAAAACTGGCCAGGGTCATCTCTAATATTCACAACAGTGGAAAAAATGTATTATTGGTTTCTTCTGGTGCAATTGCTATTGGCGCTGGGAAGCTCGGGTATTGCCAGGCTCCCAAATCACTTGCTGAAAAACAGGCAGCAGCAGCCATCGGACAGGCCGAACTCATGAAAATCTATCAGAAGCTATTTGCAGAATACAACCAAACCATTGCTCAGGTGTTAATCACCAAAGATATTATGATAGACAAAATAAAAAATAAAAATACTAAAAACACACTGAACACTTTATTGAAAATGGGCGTCATCCCTATTATCAATGAAAACGATACGGTGGCAACTGATGAAATCGAATACCTGGGGTATGGAGATAATGACCGGCTTTCTGCTGACGTAGCAGCAGTAATCAAAGCCGATTTACTGATTATTTTATCTGACATTGAAGGACTTTATTCTTCTGACCCAAAAGAAAATAAACAAGCAGAAATCATCTCAAAAGTAAAAGAGATAACTCCTGATATTGAGAAAATCGCCAAGGGGCCGAATTCATCTTTTGCCAAAGGAGGAATGGCTACAAAAATAGAAGCTATTAAAATATGTCATAACCACGGCATTGATGTTGTTATTACAAATGGCAATAAGCCCCATGCTATTTTTGATGTTCTTGAAGGAAAAGATAAAGGAACATTGTTTGTCGCAACAAAAGATTAGTTGATTGAGCGCTCAAATGTTAGAGGGCTTAAATAGTGTTTGTCCATAATGTCCGCTAACTTCGTTACGTTTGCCCCAAAATTGCTCATTTACTTCAACTGCGCTTTTGGGGGCTGCGCAAGCCTCGTTATCGAACATTATGATCCTCATTATAAAAAAATAACATTTAAAAGGGTTGGCTCTATTCTAAATAACGATTGATTTGAAAAAAACAACTATTTTGGATATGAATATGGCGATTAAGTTCAAAATCCAAAATTAATGATTAAATTTGTTAAAAATTAATCTTAATGGGAAATAGAAATCTAATACGATTTGATTGGGCCATTAAAAGGCTTTTAAGAAACAAAGCTGATTTTTCTGTACTAGAAGGTTTCCTGTCTGAACTCCTGAAAGATGACATTACAATTGAAACAATATTAGAAAGTGAAAGTAACCAGCAAATTGACACGGACAAGTTTAATCGTGTTGATATGCTTGTAAAAGATTCCAAAGGTGAGTATGTTATTATTGAAATTCAAAATGAGAACGAATATGATTACTTCCACAGAATGGCATACGGGACATCAAAGGTGATTACCGAATACATTTCAGTTGGGGAACCTTACAAAAACATCAAAAAAGTTTACTCTATAAACATAGTGTATTTTGACCTGGGACAGGGAGAAGATTATGTTTATCATGGCAAGACTGATTTTATAGGTATTCATAAGGCCGACAAATTGAAACTTTCATCCAAACAGACTGAATTACTTGGTGGTAAAACTGATCCTTCACAAATTTACCCCGAATATTATGTTATTAAGGTTAACAATTTTGATGATATTGCCAAAGATTCACTTGACCAGTGGATTTATTACCTAAAAAATAATGAGATAAAAGATGACTTTAACGCCAAGGGGATTGGAAAAGCAAAAGAATTATGGCGTGTTGATAATTTACCCGAAAACGAACGAAAAAATTACCTGAAACACATTGATGATTTGCATTACGAAGCAAGCATGGCATGGTCAATGAAAGTTGACGCGAAAGATCAGATACGAAAAGAAGAAAAAATTCAGATTGCAAAGGAACTTAAAATAAATGGAGTAGCAATTGACATGATTGTAAAATCTACCGGATTAACTAAAACAGAAATTGAGAAATTGTAAAATTGCCCAGCCCCCATAAAATTTAAGTGCTTTACGAATGATTATTCCTTCGTGTCTACTAATTTTGTTATCGAACATTTTGACCCAAACACTTAATTTTTTACTTTTATCTTTCAACTTTTTAATCATTACAACAGAGTTATTCTGTATAGTTTAAAAACAATCACTTCCATTAAATTTGCAATAGTACGATAAATAATATTAAAAAAACTTTATTTTTGTAAGAACAAGGGGACTCATTTAACATTAAACCCAATAAACTATGAATCCGCAAGCTAATGAACTCAATGCCATCATCAAGCAACATAATGAAGTGGTTTATGGCCTGTTATCTGACAAAGGCAAAAACATTTTTTTCCCAAAACAAGGTATTTTAGCTCAAACGGCCGAGGCAAAAGGCAAAAAAATTAATGCAACGATAGGCTCTGCCATTGAAGCAGACGGAAGTCCCATGCGATTAAAAACACTGGAAGATTTAATCAATATTCCGGCCGAGTATGCCTTCCCGTATGCACCAAGCTATGGCAGGCTGAATTTAAGACAGCACTGGAAACAGGCTATTTACGATAAAAACCCCGCTCTGAACAACCATCCTTTGAGTTTGCCGGTCACCACCAATGCATTAACACATGCTTTGAGCCTGGCAGGATACCTTTTTATTAATGAAGGAGATAAGGTGATTGTATCAGACTTATTCTGGGAAAATTATACCTTAATTTTCAAAAATGCATACAATGCCACGATAGATACATTCGGATTATTTAACAAAACATCCTTTAATCTCTCATCATTCAAGGACAAAATGATGGATACTTCTATTGCAAAAAAAATACTTATCCTTAATTTTCCAAATAATCCAACCGGTTATACGCCAACAACAGAAGAAGTACAACAAATTGTAGATACAATAAAAGCCTCAGCAGATGCCGGGAATAAAATACTGGCTATCATTGATGATGCTTATTTCGGATTGGTTTATGAACAAGGCATTGAAACCCAATCTGTATTTGCCTATTTGGCCAATCTCCATGAAAACGTATTAGCGGTAAAAATTGACGGGCCTACCAAAGAAGACTATGTCTGGGGATTCAGGACAGGGTTCATAACATATGGAATTAAAGACGGGACAGAAGAATTATACAATGCCCTGGAGTCCAAAACAGCAGGCGCTGTCAGGGGAAATATCTCCAATGCATCAAACCTTAGTCAGTCCCTCTTGCTGAAAGCATATCAATCTGATACATATCAACAAGAAAAAAAAGAAAAATTTAAACTGCTCAAAGCCCGTTATCAGGCAGTGAAAAAAGCAGTAAATCACCCAAAATATACAGAATGTTTTACTCCCTTGCCTTTTAACTCAGGGTATTTTATGTGTATTAAACTAAAAGATGGAATTGATGGGGAACGATTAAGAAGCCTGTTGCTTGAAAAATATGATACAGGAGTTATCAATTTAAACAATATTATAAGAATTGCTTTTTCTTCAGTGGCAGAAGAAAGCATCCCTGAATTATTTGAAAACATATACAAAGCTTATAAAATTGATTGAATATTCTTAAATTTGTAATAAACATTTATCCGGTCATCCCTATATGTGAAAGTATAACAGAAGTTGCGCCGGCATTTTGTTCCACATATTTTTGAGCTGTTTCACCGGATTGTTGGCGTACTTCATCCGAATGAATCAATGTGTTCATCACTTCATTATATTCATTTTGAGAGGCTACAGGAAATGCAGCTTTTTGGTGAATAAGCCCAAGGGCTTCATCAAATTTCTGATGATTCGGCCCAAACACGACAGGCATACCAAAGGTTGCTGCTTCTAAAATATTATGAATGCCCTTACCAAAGCCTCCTCCAATGTAAGCAATCTCTCCATATTGATATAAAGAAGATAACATCCCGATGTTATCAATGATCAATACATCGGCTTCCATGGCAGAAGCCCCCGATATTGTTGAAAATAAAACTGTTTTTTTATGAATTCGCTGCACCATCTCATTGATATGTGATTTGTTTATTTCATGCGGAGCAATGATGCATTTGATCTCAGGGTTCATTTCATTTAAAAAATGAATTAATAATGCCTCGTCTTTAGGCCATGTGCTTCCGGCAATGAGTGTTAATGCCTCTTGTTTAAATTGTTCTGCTTCGGGGATGTGTTTAACGCTCCGGCTTATTTTCAGCACCCTGTCATACCGCGTATCTCCTGCTACTGACACATGATTGATATGATAGCGGTTCAATAACGATTTGGAGTGTTCATTTTGCACAAAAATATGGTTAAAGTATGTCAACATCTTTTTGTAGAATTGCCCATACCATTTAAAAAACCATTGTGACTCTCTGAATATGCCGGAAATTAAATAGATGGGAATGTTTTGCCGGTTTGCAGTATGGATGTAATGGTACCAGAATTCATATTTCACAAAAATGATTATCTCAGGATGGATTTTTTGAATGTACTTGCGGGCGTTTTGGGGTGTATCAAGAGGCAGGTAATAGACATAATCGGCCAACGGATAATTTTTCCTGATCTCATACCCGGAAGGAGAAAAAAACGTAAGCACAACCTTATACTCCGGTTGCTTGTCCTTAATCGCTTCAATTAAAGGCCTGCCTTGTTCAAATTCACCTAACGATGCACAATGGACCCAAATGATCTTTTCATCATCCGGGATATTTATTTTTTGAAATAGTCTGCGGCGCCCTTTGATCCATTTCTTCGCTTTTGAATTGAACAATGATGAAACAAGAATTGCAAAATAATATAGAGTGATGGTTAAATTATAAATAATCATCATATTAAACGAATGTATTTTAATGATTAAAGCAAAGCAAAGGTAATTGAAGAAAATGGAAATCTAATTATTAATTTGATATTAAAAGATATTTTTTTAAATTTACGAAAACTTATTTTAATATAAATCAATGGATAAGGAAAAAGGAACTATTATTGTCCCTTGGGATTTTACAGATGTATCAAAAAATGCGATGAAGCATGCGGTTCAAATTACAAAAACATTCCCGAACCGTATCGAATTATTGCATATACAAAATGATGAAATCAATGCTTCTGATATAAATGGTAAAGCACAAAAATTATCTGGCCTGGCTAAAAAATATGAAGAAAAATATTCAGTCAATATTTCTGCAACCACTATTAAAGGCAATATTTTCAGTTCCATTTCTGATTATGCCGAACAAATAGATGCTTCATTGGTCATTATGGGGACTCATGGGATTAAAGGGATGCAAAGGGTTACCGGCAGCAAAGCTTTTAAAGTAATGCTGGGCAGCAAAATCCCTTTTTTAATTGTAAAAGACAAACCCAAAACCGCAGAAAAGCTAAATAATATTTTAATTCCCATTGATGATAGTGCTGAAAACATTGAAAAGCTGGACAGTGCTGTGTATTTTGCAAAACAATTTGCCCTGAAAATACATATTATCACACCTTCTGATGTAAATAATGTGCAACATAAGCAAATGCATATCAATATCAATGTTGCCAATAAACTCTTATCTCAAAATAATATTGATTTTGAGATACATACAATTAAAAAATCCAAACGGTTTGCAAAAGAAACCATTAAATATGCCCAAAAATTAAAAACAGACCTGATCCTGATCATTACAAAACACCATAAATTAAAAGATTATCTGAACAGAGAACACGAACAATATATTATTGATAATAGTGCGAAAATTCCGGTGTTGTGTATTAATCCCATGAAAGAAATATAGAATTCTATAACTTTTTTGACCTATAATCTCCTGATCATACTAATCCCGAATTGATTGAGGTATTACAAAAGATAATATTACTGCGTGTTTATTGTTCGCCGCAGAAGACAATAAAAACGAGATATGTTCAACATCTTCTTCCTTCTGCCCCTCTAAAAACTCCACTTAATCCTTAAATACGGCATTGTAACTGACCTTCTTTCTTTTTCCTGTAAACCGGGTTGTTCAAATTCACCACTAAACGACTGAACGATTAACGATGTTTCAAGGTTTTGTGTAAGGGAATAGGTGAGGTTCGGGCCAATAAAATAACCGGCATATTCAGGATAATAAATGCCTGATAGCGAAGCATTGAACAATGGCGTAACAGGGTATGAAGCCTGTATGAAGAAGTTGTATTCTGTAAAAGATAATCGTTTGGCAGATAATGGCTGGTAATAAAAACTTTCAAAGCCTCTGATGGTGGAGTTGCCGGGCAGTTGATTGTATAATGCTTCAATTTGTATAAACAGGGAATTAGCAAAGGTGTAATCGCCTCCAACAGAAACAACAAAAACTCCCGTAGTGTCGCCCGTGTTGTCCATTGGATGTGCATATATTGCCTCTCCTCTGAATGAAGCATTTTTAATATAACCAGACCAGCCTATGCCGCCAATGTAATCCTGTTCATTCATGATGCCACCCAACATTTGCAAATCATAGTCCCATTTACTGAACCTCCACAATCCTGCTAAGGTAAGCTTTTCATTATGGTTTATTTTCCCTGAAATCTCTACAGATGATGTGTAGCCGGTATAATATTGCAAACGCACTGCATCGCTTCCGGGGCGTTCGGGGTAATCCACATCAAAAAATGAATAGGTATTGAAAATATCATTCGGGTTCCACACAAATGTTTGTCCCCAGTTGATTCGCTGCCGTCCGATGGTGGCTTCAAAATCTCCACGGGTTATCTGGAGGTAGGCCCTGTCCAGTGTTGCATTTAAAACATAGGACTGCCCGTCCAGGATGTTCTCGCTCAGGTTAACGAATCCATCATCACTGCCAATCATCTCTTTATAACCGGGAAATGACTCCACAAAATCCCCATAAATAAGCCTGTTTCGTGCTTGTAATGAAAGCTTAATATGTTTAGACGGATACCAGAAAAAATTAAGCCGGTTATGGATTGTGTTTTCAGTGTTCCAACTGCTGCTGTCAATCTCCTCAAACATGGCAGACTGTAAATTGGAGACATAGCCATTCAACTCCCATTTTTTTAATTCCGTTTGTGCGTCTGACATCATCGAATTAAACATGCTGAATAGTATTAGCAGAAGATAAGTTTTTTTAAATGACTTCATAAAATTTTGTTTCTATTTTTTGATATATATAGCAAACTATGTTATTAAAAATGGTACTACCCTTATTTTAGTGGTTAAACAAAACAGTTAAATGTTTACATTATACAAAACACTGTTTAAATATAGTTGTAAATGTGGTTGAGATATAGTTTAAATATTGCAAATACAACATATAAACTACATTAAACTATATTTCAACTACATATAAACAAATTGCAGGTTATCATTAAATTCGTGGCAGAACCTTAAAAATCAATGGAGAAAATCCAAAATTCGGAATTGTATCTTCTCCTGATTTTTTTTTATCTACGTTCATCGCTGCCAACTTTTCCGTCTTCAATGGTGATGACCCGGTGTGCTTTCTTCACCACGCGCTGGTCATGCGTTGCAAAAATGAATGTAATGTTTTCTTTCCGGTTCAGATTTTCCATGATATCCAGCAGGTTGGCCGTAGATTTAGAATCCAGGTTGGCCGTAGGTTCGTCGGCCAGGATAAATTTGGGCTTGGATGCCAATGCACGGGCCACAGCCACTCGTTGTTGCTGACCACCGGACAGTCTGCCCGGACGGCTGTCCAATCGTTCTGCCAGGCCTACAGCACTCAATAATTCCCTGGTTCGTTCTTCGCGTTCCTTTTTGGGCCGTTTTTGAAGGTTCATAATAAAATCCACATTCTCTTTAGCCGTGAGCACCGGTATCAGGTTGTATGCCTGAAACACAAACCCAATATTCCATAACCTGAAATTAATAAGTTCTGATGACGACAATTGCCCGATATTGGTGTTATTGATGATGATCTCCCCGGTTGTCGGACTATCCAATCCTCCCACCATATTCAGGAATGTAGTTTTGCCACTTCCCGACGGACCCACCACTGCTGCAAATTCCCCTTCTTCAAAGGTTAAATCAATACCGTTTACTGCATGAACAGGAACACCCGTGTCATTGTAAACTTTTTCGAGGTTTTTGATATCTATTACGTTCATCTGTTTATTTTTTATTTAAATGCTTATTATTAATGTTAAAAATTATGGTTATTTCATTAATTATCCGTCCTGATGGCTTCTGCCGGTTTTAGTTTAATGGCTTTCCAAGCCGGATACAAGGCGGCAATCACTCCAACAATAATCACCATAATGGTGATTTGTATGATTTGATTAATCCCGATTTCAGGATACACAATGGATTCAAATCCATATGCATTGAGGCCTTCCGACCAGGCACTCAGATTAATGCCGGTTTGGCCGGTAAGGAGGGTGACTCCCGCTCCCAGCAAAATGCCAACAATGCCTCCTGAGAGACATAAAAAAATAGTTTCAAGAATAATCATAACAAAGACTCGTGTTTTGTTCATTCCAATAGCCATAAGCATGCCCAGCTCTTTTACCCGTTCTAAAATGACCATGAGCATGGTATTGATAATCCCAAAAAGCAATGCCAGTAATATGATCCCGACAAAAATGTACATCATCAGATCCATGTTTTCATTCATCAGTTGTACATCCGGCATCAATTCTTTCCATGACATCACAGCCGCTCCCGAAATTTTTTCGTTAATCATTGCTGCAATCTCTTCTACCTCTGCATCGCTATCCAGATATACAGCTATTTCATGTGATTTCGACATATCCATATTTATAAGTGCAGCCAGGTCATTTTGTTTGACAAATGCTTTCATCTCTTCGTATTCCGAATTGGAGATGTCATAAATCCCTACCACCCTAAAAGCGCCTCTTGAAAGGGTTCCGTCTAGTTCCTGGAGTTGTACCACAACCTTAGACTTTATCCTTGCATCCAGCTTTTCTGCCAGTTGTTTTCCTATGACAATTGAATTACGCATGTTTTCACCAAAATAAGAGCCTTTAATTATTTTTTTATGAATGTTGGTGACCTTTTTTTCCTCATCCGGGTCAATGCCCAGCAATTGAATCCCGGAATTTGTTTCTGCTGAAGCGATCATCCCGTTTGCAATCACCCTGGATGATGCTGCCTGCACCGCAGGAATACCCATAATGGTATTTATCTTCTTGTCGGTATCCTGCATATTATCTTTGATATCGTTCGATGCCATATACTTCGGATGATGCAGTTGAATATGTGAAACTTCTGTTTCTATGACCGTGGTGATCCGCTGGTTCATCCATCCGGTCATAAATGCAACAGAAAACACGCCTGCAAAAATGCCAATGGCTATTGCTGTGACTACTACAGAGCTTCGGACTTTATTCCGCCATACGTTTCGCCATGATATTGACCAAATCATTTTATTTTATGTTTTTATATTAAAAAATTATGTTCTAAGGGCATTGGATGCTTTCATTTTTGAAATATTCCAAATGGGATAGATCGCCACAAGCGCAGTGATAATAAACACAGTGAGTATCTGGTTATAAAACACACTTGCCTGATCGCTGAAGAATAAATAAGGCTCAAACCCATACCTGGCATATGCTTCTGCAAGTTCCTGGGGTAAAGCAATGGGATTATTAATAAAGAGATAAATAATGGGTATGCTGATGGCAAACCCTGCAGCCACGCCTAAAAGACCAATGAAGATGGTTTCAAAAAACATCATCATGTTGAGTCTTGATTTTTGCATGCCAATGGCAATCATCACCCCAAATTCCCTGCGGCGTTCTGCCATCATCATGATCACGGTGCCCAGGATACCAAAGCCTATGACCAGGTACAAGATCAGCTTCATCAATGCTGCACTTTGCCGGTCGCTTTCAATGAATTGTACCAATTCGGGTTGAAGTTCACGCCAGGTTAACACATTGTGTTCTTCTCCCAGCTTTTTCGTTAACTTTTTCTCAACAGCCTGCACATCATCATAATCATCTATCATAATTTTGATGTTTGTAGCTTTACCGGGTGCAGAGAATAATTGCCGTGCCTGTTCGATGTCAATAAACACCCCGAGGTTGTTCAATTGCGGAGTATTGAATTTAACAATCCCCTTTACCGGATAGATGCCGGCTGCTGTGGCCCCATGGTAGCCCTGACTTAAAATAACCAGCGTGTCATTGATGCTGATATTTAAATGTTTGGCTATGTTGTAGGTTAACAAAGCGCCTTCTGACCGGCCGGCGAGGTATTTGCCTTTATGCATCCAGTTTGAGATATTTGACAGCTCATCATCTTCCTTTGGCTCAATACCTATAATCCCACCGGCGCGTGTTTTATCTTTATACGAGAGCAGGCCAAAAGACTCAAGCCGGGGCACTGCTTTGCTGATCTCCTCCACATCATTGAGTTGATTCCAAAAGGCGCTATCCGGCGTAATGATGTTATTGATAGAACGCTGTTCTTTATACTTCGGATGCTGAATTTGAAGATAACCGCTTGAAAGGCTTACCATCATGTCAATATTTCTGCTGTATGTGCCTTCCTGCAAAGAACTCATAAGGGTTGCCAGGATCACTCCAAAAAACACAGATGCTGCGGTGATCAGAGTTCGTCTCTTGTTCCGCCATAAATTTCGCCAGGCTAATGCTATATTATTCATTGGTTTATCTTTTATAAGATTATCTAATGCGTTTCATATTTTGTTTTGAGAAAAAAGCTTCCTGCAAATCAATATTAAATTCGATCTCCAAAATTTTCACCACCGTCTTTTGTTTTTCTTCATCAGCGGGGATAATTTCATATTTGGTGGGGATTTTCCGGCCACTCATCATTTTTACATCGGAGCCCAGGTGCGTTTTGGTTAGGTCGCCAAATTCATCGTAAAACTCAGATTTGAGTTCGTAGAGTCCTTCTTTGCTGATCCACATAATGACCTTTCCCCACACCACAGCGGCATCTTCTTTGGGGATGAGTTGAATCTTATAACATGTTTCCCCTGAGATCGTCTCCGTTCCCAGCATTTTATGATCATAGTCTACCACAATAGACGCTTCTTTAAGCATGTCGTCATTCGTGTAATCGGATCCCATCCAACCCTGTGACATCATAGAGGGCGGCAGCTTGATCATCCTGTTGATGGTGGGGTTCCAGTTCCACATTTCATTTTGGCGTTTCATGAATACCTGGCCTTCTTCATTGGGAGGGTAGGTGACCAGGGTCATGGAGTATTCATACCCTTTGCTCCAGGTTTTGAACCGGATGGTGCGGTCCCACGTGGGCCTGATGATTTTCATTTCCATCACGGCTTTGCTGGTTTCTCCACGCATTTTTCTGTCGGCTTTGCGGACTATCTCCGTGGCATTTTGACTGTAAACAAAGCCTGAGTTTAAAAAGATAAGCGCCAGGACAAGCGAATTTAATGTTTTCATGATATTCCTTTTTTATTATTTATAGTTATGAGTTCAGAATAAAAAGTTTAAAAGTTTAAAGTATTATTTATCTAATATACAGTAAGTTATTAAAATATCGCAAAATCCGATAATAGCCTAAATATCATGCAATTAACTTTATAAACTTTCAACTTTTCAACCTTTTTAAACTACACTCAGTTATGTTTTACAAAATAGTATCCAGAATTCAGGATATTTTACAATACTTTTCAATTAAAGATGCCTTAATTTGTTTAATAGGATATCTTTCAGGATTCATAATATATTGAACAGCTATGCCATCCATTAAAGCGCCAAATAAATAAGATTCCATTTCAGGGTTTTTTACTCCCCGTTTCTTAAAATAATCTGTTGTCATACTCATTAGAGGTTCTGCCTGGATTATTTTTTCTTTTACTAAATTATAGATAGCAGGTTGCAAGGAAATACTAAAATACAATTTCCAAAATTTCATATTTTCTTCAATCATTTTAAATGATTCGTGAATAAACAATTCTAATTCGTGTTTTTCAAGAATGCCATCTTTATTCGGATCAAATATGCTTAACATTTCCTCTATTCCTTTATCTAATATTGCGTGCATCAGGGCTTCTTTGCTTTCAAAATAATTGTATATCAGCCCTTTGGAGATTCCAGCCTGCCTGGCTATTTGTTGGATGCTGGTAGAATGAAAACCATTGTTCGCAAAAAGTTCCAGGGCGGTGTTGATGATGAGCATCCGCTTTTGTCCTCTTATTTCTTCAAATTGTTCTTCTGTTCGTGGTGACATAGTATATTATCATTTATGAATGACCGGACAGTCAAAGCAACTTCAAAAAAAAACCGCTTTTTGACTGAGCGGTTGGTCAAATATACATTAAAAAAATGCTGATTGCAAATTTTTTTGGGGTTTTTTTTGGGGGGGGTTGAGGAATTCCTTAAATTGCTTTGGTTTAGGATTTTAAAAAAGAGAAAACATATCAAAAAAACACGAAAAGATAAATGAAACCTACACAAATAAAGAAGAAATGAATAATGCCCTAATAGCTTTTCTTGTGCATTACATGCTTTATAAAAGACATGGAGGACTGAGAAAAGAACTTAATGTTAAAACCCCCTATCAGGCTGTTGAGAAATGGTTTGAACTAAAACCGGAAATTTTTAAAGATAATC
>CAZJWE010000009.1:0-37245 GCA_964549265.1 uncultured Bacteroidales bacterium
GGATCATTTGCATTTGGTGTAAAGACTGCATTTCCTGAGCCTGCTGTTTTTGTCCACGTGCCGGTGCCTACACTTGGGGTGGCATCCAATACAAAATCCAAATCGCATTCATCACCACCTGTTCCCGCATCAGCAACCGGTTGTTCATAAAAATTCACATTGATTGTGGCTGCATCTGTACATCCATTATTATCTTCTTCCCATTGGAAGGTATAGGTATCATAGGCATCTACGGTGACTGTTGCATCGGGATCATTTGCATTTGGTGTAAAGACTGCATTTCCTGAGCCTGCTGTTTTTGTCCACGTGCCGGTGCCTACACTTGGGGTGGCATCCAATACAAAATCCAAATCGCATTCATCACCGCCTGTACCGGCATCAGCAGTTGGTACTGTGTTAATTGTCAAAATCATACTATTACTTGCAGTATCACATAAGGTGCTTCCGGCAGCTTTGAGTGTTAATGTAACAGAGCCATTGGATTTGTCAGTG
This sequence comes from uncultured Bacteroidales bacterium, assembly GCA_964549265.1. GTDB lineage: Bacteria > Bacteroidota > Bacteroidia > Bacteroidales > JBBRXJ01 > CAYMKE01. The sequence continues at coordinate 493 of CAZJWE010000009.1, forward strand.
GGGCCTGGCGTGTATGTAGGATGCAATGCGTTGGCATCATCAAATGTTCCGTCGCCTCCTCCGTTTGACCATATTAAGTAGCTGGCATTGGATGTATCGGAGGGGCCTATATAATAGGTTCCGTCACTGCAAATCGTTGTATCAGGCCCTGCATCTGCCACCGGTTTGGGAATCATGGCAATGGTAACACTATCGCCTTCTTTTGTACATGAGCTGTCATCGCGTACCCATACGGGGTATGTTCCGGGAGATAAGTTGGTAAACAGGCTGTCGGCCTGATATCCTGCAACTTCACTTGTAATGGAATAACCAAATTCACTACAACACCCTCCGCTGGCATGGATAGTAAGGGTGCCGTTGTTTTTGTCTTCACAGGCATCAGTATGGTCAGAAGCATTAAACGTAATTTCATCCGGCCCATTATAGGCAAATCCGACCTCATAAAGTATTCCTGCACTCACAACACATTCATTATTATCTGTGACTGTACTGTTGTATAATCCTCTTGACAGGCCTACCGCCACTTTTGTCAGTTGTCCGTCGCTCCATTTATATTTATAGGGTGTTGACCCGCCTACAGGCATGGCTTCTAATTGGGCATCACTGCCATCATAACACCGCAGTTCTTTTTTTACAGAAATACTGATTTGGAGTGAATCGGGTTCATAAACAGTGAATGAAGTATCTGCTGTGCAAATTGAATTATCCTCTACGGTTAGATTATAGGTTCCGCCTGTTAGTCCGGTTTGGTCTTCATCGTTATCAGAAAGTCCAGACCCATCGGCTGTTGACCATTCGTATGAGTATCCTCCGGCACCGCCTGCTGCTGTAATATTAAGACTGCCATCGGAATCATTATAACAATCCAGGGAGTCTTTGCTCCCCGGTTCAAGGGTAATGGTAATGGGGGTTGGCCCACTAATAGTGTAAGGCCCATCGGATACCGGGCCGCAATCATTGGCATCATCCAGTTCCACACTGTATTGGTTTCCTGTTGGCAATCCTGTAAATTCGGCACTATCACCGGATGTAATGGTGTCTATAGGAGTACCGGCATCTGATAAAATATAGGTATAAGGTGTTGTGCCGCCATTGGCTATGGCTATGATCCGGCCATCATCGGAACCGCTGCAGGTAAGATTAAAAGTTTTTATTGTATCTATAGATAATACCTCAGGAGTTCCCACGCTACTATTTTGTGATTTCCACCCAGGTCCATTTAACTCCTCAACAACAACCCAATAATTACCTGATGATAAATTGGTATATGTATAAACTTTATCGGAAACTGTATCCTTTTCAAGGGTTGAAAATGTATAAATATATGGAGCAGTACCTCCTGATATATAAACGGTAAATTCTCCATCATTCACTCCATTACATGAAACACTTTTTGTAGTTACTGAATCAATTTGGAATTGAGAATAACCAGGAAAAATATAAATAAAATTCAATAAAAATAAAAAAACTATATAAGGTACCGATTTTTTCATTGCTAATTATTTTTTCAATTATTTAAGCATCTTATTTCTTTTCATTTGATGATACTTTTATGTTATTTTCAAAAACAACATTGGAATTACTGTCTTCAACAATAATCCAATATTTTCCGAAAGATTTCAGATTTTGAAATACCACAAAGCGTTCATTTGTTTTAATTCTTTTCCCGGTAGATAACGTGTATTCAAACGGAGGCACCCCATTTTCAATCGAAATGTGTATTTCCCCATTTGACAAATCTGCATTGTCTGCATGTTTCACCACCACTTCCTTAACCGAAAGCGTATCTTGTGCCGACATATATGTTAAGCTGCTAAATACAACAGCTAAAAGCAACATCATACTTTTTTTCCACTTCATACTATAGTATTTTTTATATTATTACGGGAGCTTACTACATTAGGTTGCATTTATTTTTTAAATAATGTATAGATATGTCCTAAGCTAAATCAAATATAATAAAAAAAAATTAAATAAAAAATAAAAAGTATCTGAAATACAATGGTTTGTTCTTATTTGTCCTGAATCAAATGTTTCCTGGTGATATATCTCACCGGATACCATGCTGCAATAAAGCCTATTAATAAAACAGTTACAAAAATGGAAAGAAAATCCTGCCATTGCATTTCAACGGGATAAGCACTGATAATAAAAGATTGTGCACCCTGGAGCGTGACGAGTCCAAATGTTTCCTGTACATAACACAGCAAAAAGCCTAATACCATACCTATAACAGCGCCCACAATGGATATCATCCATCCTTCAATTAAAAACACTTTTCTGATAAACCGGAGGTTCGCCCCCATGCTTCTGAACGTATACATGTCTTTCTTTTTTTCAATGATAAGCATGGTGAGAGAGCCAATGATATTGAATGAAGCAATGATCAGGACAAATGTTAAAATAAAAAATATAGCCCATTTTTCTGATTTCATGATCTTATAAAACAATTCTTTTTGTTCATAACGGTTTTTCACATCATACTGTTCGCCTAATATGTCTTGTATCTTTTTCTGCATCTTTCTGTTATTATGCTGTGAAGATAATTTCAACTCCAATGCACTTATTTGATTTTCATAATCTAACAGGTCTTTTGCAAACTCAAGCGGCACAATGATGTATTTTGAATCAATATCTTTTTCAATAGAAAATATACCAGATGGAAAAATGTATTTTTTGTTGAATGCTTTTTGGGGGTTGAATGTAATGCTTTGTTTCCGTTTGGGCACATAAACTTCGAGCGGATCAACGAATCTTAGTCCAACGGACAAGTAATAAGCAATCCCCTGGCCTATTACAGCATATTCATCTCCTTCTTGCTCTAATAAAAATTGCCCTTCTACAATCATACTGTCAATACCGGTCATCTGCTGGTAGTGTTCGCTCACACCTTTTATTGTGCCAATGTATTGCTGTCCGGCATATTTTATAAGAGCATTTTCTTCGAGTACTTCGGCATAATGAACAACCCCGTCCATGTTTTTTATTTTCTGAATTTCAGGCTGTTTCACTGGGAATGTTTTTCCTTCGGCAAGCGTGATTCGTAAATCAGGATCAAATGCGTTAAATAATGACGAAATAATGGATTCAAACCCATTGAATACAGAAAGGATTACGATGAGTGCCATTGTGCCAATAGCAACACCGATCACAGAAATGAAGGAAATGATATTGATCACATTTTGTGACTTCTTGGCAAATAAATACCGCTTTGCTATGTAATACGGAAAATTCAATGATCTCTTATTTTTTTAATAATTCATCTATTCGATCTATATAGTCCAAAGAATCATCATTATAAAAAAACACATCCGGTATTTCTTTCATCTGGTTTCTGATTCGTTTTCCTAATAGATATCTGAGGTTTTTTTTGTATTGGTTCACTATTTTGACTGCTTTCTCAGCCTCAACAGACGGCATAACACCTAAATATACTTTTGCAGACGACAGGTCTGCACTGATTCGTACTTTGGTGATGGTAATGAGCAGTTTTTTTTGAAACCCAAAATCATAGCGTTCAAATATATCTCCTAATTCTCTTTGCAATTCACGTGATACTTTTTCCTGACGTATTGAATACATATTAATTTTTATATTTATAAACCCTGAATGACTGCCGAATATTTTATTTAAAGTTATGATTTTTTCAAACACAAATCTATCAAATAACCCGTTAATAAAAAAGGTTTTTAAATTATTTTATGAATATCAAATAAAATGTATATTTGCACAGTGAGTAATTTATCAATAAAAACAGACTAATTCAGAGTGTCATGGAGACAGTATTAAGCGGAATCAGGCCCACCGGCCATATTCATTTAGGAAATTATTTTGGTGCAGTAAAAAATTTCGTAAGGATGCAGCATGAATACAATTGTTATTTTTTTATAGCAGATTATCACATGCTTACAACACATCCTACGCCCGAAGCACTCAAAGAAAATGTAAAGCATGTCTTGGCCGAATATTTAGCTGCAGGTTTAGACCCGGAGAAAGTCACATTATATGTACAAAGCGATGTGCCCGAAATTCCCGAATTATATCTCTTAATGAATATGAATGCATATGTGGGAGAATTGGAACGAACCACCACATTTAAAGAAAAAGTGAGGTCACAACCTGAAAATGTAAATGCAGGACTGTTAACATACACGGTATTGATGGCTACGGATATATTAATACATAAAGCCAACAAAGTACCGGTAGGCAAAGACCAGGAACAAAACCTTGAAATGACCAGGCGTTTTGCACGGCGTTTCAACAATATGTACAAAACCAACTTGTTTCCCGAACCCGAAGCATTTAATTTTGGCAGTCATTTGATTAAAATTCCCGGGCTCGACGGTTCTGGTAAAATGGGAAAATCAGAGGGCAATGGCATTTACCTGGTGGATGAACCCAATGTGATAAGAAAAAAGGTAATGCGTGCAGTCACTGACAGCGGCCCTACAGAACCCAACCAGGAAATGAGTGAACCCATCCAAAATATTTTCAACCTTATGGAGGTGATGTCGGACCCTTCTACAACACAACATTTCAAAGATCAATACAATGATTGCACCATCCGCTATGGTGATATGAAAAAACAACTTGCAGAAGACATTATTCAATTCACAAATCCTTTCAGAGAAAAAATTAAACGCATTATCAATGATGATGACTTCCTGAATAAAGCCGCAGAAACAGGAAAAGAAAAAGCCCGCGAAAGTGCCTCACGCACGTTAAAAGAGGTGAGGAAGATTATTGGGTTTAGAAGTTAGAAGTTAGAAGTATAGAAGGGGTAATTCGTTGATTCGTTGATTTGTTGATTTGTTGATTCGTTTAGTTGTTGAATAGTTGAGGAGTTGAGCATATGATTTGAGTCTGAACCTTGAATTTCAATCATTCATCATTAACAATTCACAATTCACTTCCCGGGCAAATGTTCGATGTATGTTTCCATATCTTTGTCGCCTCTGCCCGATAGATTGACCACTACAATATCTTCTTTTCTGAATGTGTATTTATTAAGTCCGGCCAAAGCGTGTGCTGATTCCAGTGCCGGAATGATTCCTTCTTTTTCTGTCAGCAAATAGGCAGCTTTCAATGCTTCTTGATCTGTTGCATGCAAATACTCTACTCGTTTTTCTCCAGCCAAAAATGAATGGATGGGCCCTACACCGGGGTAATCCAATCCTGCTGAGATCGAATACGGTTCCATGATTTGTCCGTATGCATCCTGCATGAGCAATGTTTTACTTCCATGTATAATGCCTTCTCGTCCTAATTGAATGGTGGCAGCAGACCGGTTCGTATGAATGCCTTCCCCGGATGCTTCAACGCCAATTAATTTCACATTTTCATCTGTAAGATAATGGTAAAAAGCCCCGGCTGCATTGCTCCCTCCTCCAATGCATGCTACAATATAATCGGGGTTTTCGCTGCCTGTTTTTTCTTTTAACTGCCATTTAATTTCTTCACTGATCACTGCCTGAAAACGGGTAACCATATCGGGATAAGGATGCGGCCCGACAACAGACCCTATTATATAATGAGTATTTTGAGGATGCTTGATCCAGTCACGTATGGCTTCATTGGTTGCATCCTTCAGGGTTTTGTTTCCACTGAAGACAGGGACTACTTCTGCGCCTAACATCTTCATTTTAGATACATTCGGAGCCTGACGCTTCACATCGGTATCACCCATAAATACAATGCATTCCAATCCCATTAAAGCGCAAACAGTGGCGGTAGCAACGCCGTGTTGCCCGGCTCCTGTTTCGGCAATAATCCTGTTTTTTCCCAGTGCTTTGGCTAAAATGATCTGGCCAATGGTGTTGTTTATTTTATGAGCACCTGTATGATTCAGGTCCTCCCGTTTTAAATAAATATTGGTGCCATGATATTCACTAAGCCTGCTTGCATAATACAATGATGTAGGACGCCCAACATAATCTTTCAGAAGCGTATTAAATTCATCCTGAAATGTTTTGGAATGGATGATCTTTAAATAATTATTTTTTAGTTCCTCTACGTTTATATAAACCATCTCCGGAACATAGGCTCCGCCATATTTACCATAATATCCTTTTGTATCAACCTCGTATGTCATTGTTCTGTTTATTATAATTTAATTGATTTATAAATGTATTAATGGCTGAAATGTTTTTCATTCCAGGTTGTGTTTCAAATCTGCTATTGACATCAACAGCATACAAATTGTCACAATGCAGCTCATTGATTGTTTTAGCATCACCGGGGCCAATGCCTCCGCTTAAAAAAAAGGGAACCGTATGAATGTGTTCACTGATCACATTCCAGTCGAACTTGGCCCCTGTCCCACCATACGTTTTGCTATGTGTGTCAAACAAAAAATAATCGCACACCGGCTCATACGGTTTGGTACTTTTTAAGTCAAACCGGCTGTCAACCCGGAAGGCTTTGATTACAGGGCAGCATGTTAACCGGATTGCCTCACAGTATTCAGGTGTTTCATTGCCATGCAATTGTATTATATTCAGTTCATTTCGACGGGCATTCTCAATAACATCCTCCTGTAGTGCATTGACAAATACACCGGCCTTTTTAATATGCGCCGGGAATAATTGACGTATTTCCTTTTGAATGTCATGGCCGGCAAACCTTGGGGATTTCTCATAAAATATAAAGCCTATATAATCAGGATTTAATGCTATGAGCTCTTTGACATTTTGTTGATATTTCATCCCGCACACTTTAATCTTCATGTTATCTCCTTATTTATTTGTTCAATAAAAACTTTGCATGTGTCTCCGGGTGTTTCATGCTTCATGAATGCTTCTCCAATTAAAAACCCTTTGAAACCGGATTCTGTTAACAGTTTAATGGTTTGGACATTGGAAATACCACTTTCAGAAATCAATACAAATTCGTCTTTAAGTCTTTGTGCCATTTGCCTTGATATCTCTGTATCAACTGTAAAATCATTCAAATTACGATTATTAACTCCCACCAAATCGGTTTTTGCAGGTATCTTATCTATTTCCTCTTTTGCATGAATCTCAACAAGTGTTTCCAGTCCCAGATTATGGGCATCATGAGTAAGTGAATGTATTTCATGTTTGTTCAGAACTGCTGCAATTAATAACACCACATCGGCCCCCATTGCTTTTGCCTCAACAAGTTGATATGTGTCTATCACAAAATCCTTACGTAAAATAGGTATTTTGTTGTTTTCCCGTGCAATTTTGAGGTCAGCTGAGCTTCCTCCAAAATATTTTGAGTCGGTTAAAACAGATAATCCTGCTGCACCGGCCAGAACATATCCCCTGGTAACATCTTTAACATCGGCATTGTTATTGATCACAGGCTTAGAAGGTGAACGTCGCTTGAATTCAGCGATGATGCCGGCATTTTTTTGAACAATGCAATTTTTCAATGAATATGGCTCACTTGAAAAATATTGGCCGGATTCAAGTTTCCGGGTACTGATTTTGTCTTTGGATTCTCTGACCTCATATTTTTTGTATTCGACAATTTCTTCCAGAATATTCATTTTTAAAATATTAAGTGTCTCTTTTTTTGATTGTTTATATTTTGTTACGTTGTAAGCTCGTTTTATATGTTCTTGTTTATTGCATATTGATGAGTTGTTTGAAAACATTGAGTGCTCCTCCTGAATCCAATGCCTGAGTTGCTTCTACAATACATTGTTCTAAAGGCTTTTCGGGGTTTAATGTTTTCAGGGCATAGGCAGTGTTAACAATGACAACATTTTTTTGTGATTTATTGCATTTATTTTCCAGTACATTCATAAATATCTGAGATGCTTCTTCAACGGTATTTCCCCCAAATAGTTCTTCGGGTTTTGCAATGTCAAATCCTATTGAAGCAGGTGAAATAACAGCTTCATTGAAGCGCGACATGTACTTAAAATCACCTGTTAATGAAATTTCATCATATCCATCTATTGAATAAATGATTGCATAATTTTTATCTGTCCGCTGGTAAATATAATTATACAACCTTGCGACTTCCAGGCTAAAAACACCTATCACCTGGTTTTTAGGAAAACTAGGGTTTACCATGGGGCCAAGCATATTAAAAAACGTTTTCATGCGAAGGCTTTTCCTGACCGGGGCAACATTTTTCATGGCCGGATTAAATAATGGAGCGTGCAGAAAACATATTCCTGTCTTTTCCAATTCCTTTTTTAATTTCTCCTGGTCGTTGCTAAAACGGTATCCATAAAATTCCAACACATTGGATGAGCCACAAGATGATGACACACTATAATTTCCGTGTTTTGCCACTTTTCCACCGGCTGCTGCAACCACAAATGATGTTAATGTGGAGATGTTGAATGTGTTCCGTTCATCTCCTCCGGTACCACATACATCAATGGTATTGAAATCTGAAAAATCAACAGGAATACATAATTCTAGCAAAGCATCCCTGAATCCTGACAATTCATCTTCACTAACATTACGCATAAGGTAAACACTTATGAATGAAGCAATTTCAGGATCAGAATACTTCCCTTGCGCAATATTGGTTAATACATTTTTTGCGTCTTCTTTTGTAAGATTTTTATAATCAAAAAGATAATTTAATATTTCTTTCATGATGTATGGTTTTACGGTTTATTCGTATTTGAGCCAGTTATTAATAATTGTTTCTCCGGTATCTGTCAATACAGATTCGGGGTGAAATTGAAGGCCTTTTACATTGTATGACTGATGACGCAATGCCATAATTTCATTCTGCTCATTTGTAGCAGTTACAATCAATTCGTTCGGAAGATTTTCCTGTTGCACCAGCCAGGAATGGTATCTTCCTCCTTCGATGCTCTCCGGAAGGCCTTTAAACAAAGGGTCTTCCCGGTCTTTTATTATTATGTTAGAGGCAACTCCATGATACACGCGTTCCATATTATGAAGTGTACCCCCAAACACTTCTGCAATGGCCTGATGTCCAAGACAAACGCCTAAAATGCTTTTGCAGGGAGCATATTCTTTGATCATTTTTTTTGAAATACCGGCTTCATCAGGAATTCCAGGGCCGGGAGATAATACAATTTTATCGTATTTATTAATTTCTTCCAATTGTATTTTATCATTTCTGAATACATCAACATTTACACCCGGATATTTCTGAATATAATGAAACAGGTTGTAAGTAAATGAATCGTAATTGTCTATAATCAGTACCTTCATATGTTTATTTTTTATTAAAAGCTTATTATTAAATATTTTGTGCCATATTGATGGCGTTTTTCAATGCCATTAATTTATTGTTTACTTCCTGAAGTTCACTTTTTTCTTTAGAATCTGCCACAATTCCCGCACCTGCCTGATAATACAATACATTGTCTTTACTCATGAACGAACGGATCATGATGGCCTGATTAATATCTCCATTCAATCTGATATAGCCGATACATCCTCCATAATATCCCCTTACTTTGTTTTCATATTGATCTATGAGCTGCATGGCCTTGTATTTTGGAGCACCGGATAACGTGCCGGCAGGAAATGAGTCGGCCATGATCTTGATTGAGTTGGTGTTTTTTTCAAGATCACCGGCTACTTTGGATACCATGTGAATCACATGGGAATAAAACTGGATTTCACGGTATTTTTCAACTCTTACATTTTTTGTTGTTCTGTTAAGGTCGTTTCGAGCCAAATCAACCAACATAATGTGTTCAGAATTTTCTTTTTCATCTCGCGTTAATTCTTCTGCCAGTTGTTGATCTTTTCGATCATCTCCGGTTCGTTTAAATGTTCCGGCAATAGGATTTATAAATGCTTTATTATTAGCTACTTCAATTTGTGTTTCGGGTGATGACCCAAAAATTTTATAATCGCCATAGTCAAAATAAAACAGGTATGGTGAAGGGTTGATGGAGCGTAACGCTCTGTAAACATTAAAATCATCACCATTGTATTTTTGTGAAAATTGCCGGGATAATACAATTTGAAATACATCTCCGCGGTGGCAATGTTCTTTTCCTTTGGTCACCATTTCCATATATTGATCATCAGTCAGGTTCGATGCTTCTTCTTCCATCGGCTTAAATTGATATGTAGCAAAATTCCGGTTAAAAAGCAATGATTCGATTTTATTGAATTCTTCTTCATCCTGATCATCATTAATTATATTGTCAATAATATATAATTCGTTCCGGTAATGATTTATGGCTATGATATATTTGTAAAAACTATATCTTATTTCAGGAATTTTTTGAGTATGATATACAGGAGAATGCAATTCAATATCTTCAAAATATTTCACTCCGTCGTAAGATGTATATCCAAAAATTCCATCAATTTTTACTTTTTCTTTTTTATCCTTCAGTTGAAAAAGATTGATGAAATCATTTAATTTATCTGCTGCATTATTATTGTGATCAATCATAGTCTCTGCTTTTTGACCATCCGGAAACGATTCATAAATCATATGATCTTCTATCATAAACGTAGCTACAGGTTTAAGGCAGATAAATGAAAAACTATTCTGATTGCTTTGATAATCGGAACTTTCTAGCAACAGGGCATTGGGAAAGATATCTCTCATCTTCAGGTAAATATTTACCGGAGTAATGGTATCTGCCAAAACTGTTTTGGAATTTGTTTTAATTTTATATGTCTTCATGTTTCTATAATTATTAATATTTTCAAATTTAATCATAAAAAAAGGCTTACCGTGATTCGGTAAGCCTTTGATGTATTTTGGGTAAAAAAAAGATATGGCTATCCTGCTTCACGTTGGATTCGCAAAAACAAAATGTGCCACCACCATATTTTTTTTATTTTATTCATATTTGTTACAAATATATTAAAAATTTATATATCCCAACTTTTTTTTAAAAAAAAATTATTCCAATCTAAATCCGATCACAAGGATATCATCACGCTGAGAATACCCGTCCATCCATTTATCCAGCTTTTTATTCAAAATAAAATATTGTTGTTCCATTGTCTCTTTATGTATTTCACTTAATAATTGTAGAAAGCGTCCGGATTTTATTTTTTTACCACTTGCTCCCCCTGTTTGGTCTGAATAACCGTCTGAAAACAAATAACAACACATGCCTTTTTCAATAGGCATTTCTTTTGTTGTAAAACGTTTCCTTCGTTTCACAAACATCTTTCCTCCTATGGCAAATCGGTTGGCTTCGATAATTTTCAGCTTACCATTATAAATAGTGACCATGGGGTTTCTTGCACCGGCAAAATAAATGACATTTTTCTTTTTGTCTATTTTGCAGATTGATATGTCCATGCCATCACCTGTATTGCTTTCTTCCTTTCCCTGGGTTAAGGCATATTTTACATGTTTATCAAGATGTTTTAATATCTCGTCGGGATCGGTGATTTTCATTTCCTTGATGATCTCATTCAATAATGTATTACCAATCATAGACATAAACGCCCCCGGAACGCCATGGCCTGTACAATCTGCAACAATTACAATGGTATGTTCTTTATTATCATTGAACCAATAAAAATCACCACTCACAATGTCTCGGGGTTTAAAAAGGACGAATGATTCTGGAAGTGCTTTATTAATATCAGATATTGGAGGGAGAATGGCATTTTGTATCCGCTGGCCGTATTCAATACTGGATGTAATATTTTTATTTTTTTGTTCAATTTCTTCTTTTTGCTGTCTTATCTCTTTGGTAGCCTGGTTTACTTTTTTCTGCAAAGCTCTGCGTGCCATCTCAATTCGTTTTATCCTCAAAAGCATGACACCCCATACCAATCCAACTAAAACTATCAAAGAAATAACATAAAACCACCAACTTTTCCAGAATGGAGGAGTTACAGTAATTGCTATTTGAGTGTCAGGACTCACATTATTTAATATATTTTTAGCTTTTATGTGCAGTGTGTAATTTCCGCTTGGGAAATACTGAAATTTAACTCTGTTATCTTTTGTCCATTTAGACCACTTTTCATCAAGTCCTTCAACATAATAAACATATTCGATTTCATCTTCGCCTAAATAATAAGGTGTAGAAAAGATAAATTCCAAATAATTTTTTGCAAAAGGTACTTTGAGACTGTCAATAAACAAATGATCGCCTGTCTTTGTTTGAATGCCTTCAACATTTACATGATATGGCCTGTTTAGAATGCTTTTGTATCCTTTTGTTATTTTATAAATCTTATTATTGGAAATAACCCACATATTCCTGTTTTCATCAATCCATATGTCTTTAATGTCTTGAAAAAGCGGCAAGAAATTAGAGTATGTTTCACTTTTATCTTTTGCTGCGGAAAGGTTGCGCCATTTTTTACCCTCATTAACCCACGTAAACCCCTCTTCATTGATGAGAATTTTTAAATTTTTGGTTGTAGTTTTTAAAGCATAGTCACTGCTTTTTATTAAACTATCGTTGTATTGATATATGCCGGTATTCGAAAAAATTAATATTTTCCCATGCACTTTGTCTACTTTAATTTCTTCTTTATATTTTGTATGTACATTAACTTTTTTATATACTTCATTGATACTTTCTTTTTCTAATTCAATAATAAACAAATAATTATCTGAACCTGCCCAAATTTGACGTTTGTTTTCTTCAATAGAATAAACAGGGGCATTCAGATTTATATGTTTGATCACTTCCCATTGAGTGTGTTTTTTCCTGATAAGTGTAATCCCCTCTTCATGTCCTATTAAAACGGTATTTGGAAATACTTCAGACTCCTCAATACAATTAACATATTTTTCTTTTAAAACAGGTTGGCCTGTTGTACCGGATACATTATATATTCCTATATTACTTGCAACCAACAACGAATGATCAGAAGCCAAAAGTTGTTTGCATTTTGCATCAATATTTTTCACTTTTTTAAATACATAAGGTGTAGATTTCAATGCATATATTTTTCTTTGCATTTTGGATTCAAACACATCTTTTTTGAAAAGCTCCACCGAATCTTTGTAGTATTCAATAGTATAAGGCACTTTTTTACTGAACTTCAGTGTATCTTTTGCAGATGCCGCTGACGTGTCTATCCCCCAAAAAGCTATGTCAAAACTTTTATGAATATTTTTCTTGACCCTGTATTTTTTTAAATATTCCTGTGTTGTGTGCTCTTTTTTAATATAGTGTTCTACATCTTCAAAATTTTTCACTTTAGTCAGATAATAAACACCTTCACTGGTAGTAACATAAAGTTTATTATTATAATGGGTCAATGAATACAGGTTTCCTTCAATGCCGGGATAAGCTGTAATATTTGAAACAGGCAAACTAATATCAGCACGTGTGATGCCATATTCATGACATATCCATACCCCTCCCTGATTATCGCTACTCATGGCAAAAATTTCATCATCCGGCAAACCGCTCTGATAACATAATATTTTTGTTTTATCACCGGTAAATTTATTAATGAACACACATCCACCGGAAAGTGTTGATACAACTAATTGTTTACCTGGAAGATTAATGATACCGGATACCAAATTCGTAGACAGGTAATCATGGACTGTATGAGAAAACGGTTGTAATGATTCGTTGCGAATTTGATAAATGTTATTTTTGTTTGTAACAAAAAACATTTTTGCTCCTGACCGGCTTGACTTCAATATATATTCTTTGCTTGTTTTACGTGATATTAAAGTAAATTCATTCTGTTTATATTGATGTAATCCTTTACCGGGAATGTTCATATATAGTTTACCCTGATTAACAAAAAAGCCTGAAAATCCTTCTTTTGTCGGAGATTTAATTCGATTTGTTATAGTTCCTGATGAATCTGTTTGATAAATGACGTTTTGAGTATAAAAAAAGAGCTCATCACCGGAATGGGCAATGACAGAAACCGCTTGACCAGTGTATAAATTTTCAGACAACTGATGATATATAAACTTATTTTTTTCATCTTTTTTCAAAACACCAAATCCTTTTCCTGTTCCTACATAAATATGATCCGGATTAAAAGGGGATTGATATAAAGAATAAGGTGAGTAAGGGGTATCAATCAATTGCCAGAACGTTCCATTATAAATAACAATGCCGTAAATATTGGCAAAAAACATCCTTCCATCAACACCTTGTACTACATCAAAATATTCATGTTTTATTTCTAACGGAATGTCATAATTTTTAAAATAATAATTCCCTTCTTGTGAATAAGCACAATGAAAAATTAAAAAAGAAATGATTATTAAAAAAAAACCACGCAAATTTTTTTTAATGTTTCCGTTTATATAAGCTGATACCAATGATTTAAAATAATTCAATATTTTTTGAGTTTTTTAAAAAAACACCTTTAAGGTAAGAATTTTAACGAATTTTAACACAAATTTATCAAAATTATTTAATATTGACATAATTTTGATTAAATTAAGATCATATATTAATATATTAACTTTGTTTTCAATCCTGAAAAAATATTGTATTTTTTTATGTATAGCGACTTATATGATGCTATATGCCATAGATTTACACAGTCAGGGCATGTTGTTTTTACACAAAATAAAAACTGTTCATGTAAATGATACCTCAAAAAACGATTCATTATACAGATCTGGCTTGTACCATTATGATAAAAAAAACTACAGAATGGCTTTAAGCAACTTTTTAAGGATTAAAAAGGAACATTTGACAAATGCCGGATTGTATTATAATACAGGTGTATGTTATATTTATTCCTATCCAAAATACCAGGCTTTGCCTTATTTTCAAAAAGCATACGAGCTTAATAAACATGTAAATGATAATATTTTTTATTATTTAGGATTGGCGCATCATATCAATGGTAACTTTAATGAAGCCATTAATTATTACTTCAGTTTTTTATCCACTGCCACTACGATTAATGAAAAATTTGATGTTCAAAAAAAAATTAACGAATGCCAAAACGGACTACTATTTATGGAAGACACCTCTTCAAAATATATCATTGAAAATCTTGGGGATTCGGTGAATTCAGATTTGCCTGAATACAGGCCTGTTGTGAATAATGACAATCGGAATATCTATTTTACAGTAGCCAAACCCATTTATATAAAAGATATAGAAAAAGAAAGAAATTATGAAGATGTATATACCTCTTTTTTTGAAAATGGCCATTGGTCAAAACGTATCAAAGCAGATTTTGAACAAAAGGTATTGGGAAGTGAAGCAGTAGCGGGAACATCAGAAGACAAAAGAAAATTATTTATTTATGATGGCAGTAAAAATTTTGGAGACATTTTATTGTTTGATTGGAGTTCATACAAACTAAGTAATCCAAGATATTTACCTGAACGAATTAATACAATACATAAAGAATCATCAGCAACGCTTAACCGTAAAGAAGACACATTATTTTTTGTAAGCAGTCATCCTGACGAATCCTATGGAGGAAAAGATATTTATATGAGTGTAAAAAAAGAAGCAGGCTGGGATGTTCCTGTAAATCTCGGACCGGTTATCAACACAAGATATGATGAAGATGCTGTTTATTATGATTCCGACAAAAAAACAATCTATTTTAGCTCCAAAGGACATAATACAATGGGGGGGTATGACATATTTAAATCGAAATACGATACCATCAACAAGCAATGGACTACTCCTGTAAACATGGGATTCCCCATTAATTCTCCTTCAGATGACCTTTTCTTTTCATTTACTGAAGACAAAAAATATGCATATTTTTCATCTGTAAAAAATGATACCAGAGGCAGTCAGGACATTTACAGGGCCCGGTTCAAAGCCGAACCAAAGCCGCTTAAAAATACTGATACAACAAAAAAAGAAATCGGGGAGGTAAAAGAAAAGCAAAAAATTGATTTTTATAAAGTAAAATTTAAATTAGAAGAAAATGATGAAAATATTAAAATAAATACACAACAAGAGTTCATTTTACCTCCAAAAGAACAATATAACATCCATATTAAAGATAATGAATAACCCATTTAACTTGGCTTAATTTTTGCTTTTATAATACAAAAAAATATATATAATGCAAAAAGAAGCAACGTATTACAAAAAATTAAATGATAATCAGGTGCAATGCTATTTATGCCCTCACCATTGCATTATTAATCCGGAGAAAAGAGGGCTTTGCAAGGTTCGTAAGAATATAGAAGGCACGCTCGTCTCGGAAGTTTATGGCCAACTCAGTGCACTCAACATTGATCCTATTGAGAAAAAACCATTATATCATTTTCATCCCCAAAGTATGATTTTATCCATAGGCTCTATCGGCTGCAACTTATTTTGTGATTTTTGTCAAAATTGTGATATATCACAAAGTTCTGTTGATGAGTACCCATATCTTAAATATTATGATGCAGAAGATGTTGTCGGGATTGCCATGAATTACCATTCAAATATTGGCATTGCTTATACTTATAACGAACCCACAGTTTGGTATGAATTTATGTATGACATAGCCCGGGAAGCAAAGAAAAAAAATCTAAAAAATGTAATGGTATCCAATGGCTTTATAAGCCAAAAACCATTGGAAGATATTTTGCCTTTAATGGATGCATTCAACGTTGATTTAAAGGCTTTCACTGAGCATTTTTATAGCAAACTCACCAAATCTAACCTGATGCCCGTACTTGACACATTGAAAACGATCCGGCAAAGCAACAAACATTTGGAGCTTACCAATTTAGTCATCCCCGGATGGAATGATGATGAAGTCATTTTTTCAGAAATGATCAAATGGATTAAAAACGAATTAGGAGAAGAAACTGTATTACATCTTTCACGCTATTCCCCACGGTATAAATTAACAAACAAGGCTACCCCTATCGAAACATTAAATAATCTTAAAAATATTGCACAAAAAAATCTTAAATATGTATATTTGGGTAACGTCTAAACAAAACAAAAACACTTTATGATTTTTTTTCATCAAAATGAACATAAAATAAAATTCATAAGTCAGATTTTAGTAATTAGAAGGGGTGTGAGATGCATGATATACGCCTAAAGCATTATTCTGAATCTCTTAACACACACACTATACTCATATCTTTATGCTCTGTATAAATGTATGAATCGAGCCATGACAAAATTTTTGACACATACGCATGATTATTAAAATCTATTTCGATCACACAAAGTCAATAGATTAAACTCATGGCGAGCTCCATATGACCTTTAAAAATCAAATTATAAACATATGAAAATACGAGAACCGGCTGTCGCCAATAAATTTTATCCTGGCAACGAAAAAGAACTAAAAGATTTACTTTTATCTATTCAACAAACAGAAGAACCCTCTGTTAACACAACTTTTTCGAAAGAAAAAATCATTGGTGGAATTGTTCCACACGCCGGATATATTTACTCAGGATATGAAGCCATGCACTTTTTCATTAACATACAGGCCTCTACAGCTCAATATGAAACTATAATCATTATAAACCCCAACCATAATCCATCCAAAAATCCTCTCGTTGTAGACAATAATGCCTATTGGAAAACACCACTGGGAAGAACAAAAGTAGACCTGGAGTTTGCAAAAAAAATGAATATTCCAATGTCTGATACAGAAAACAAATTTGAACACTCCGGTGAAGTGATGGTTCCCTTTTTGCAATACATATTGAAATATCCATTCCAAATAGTACCTGTTACTATGTCAATACAAAGTCCTGAAAATGCAAAAATACTAGCAAAAAGCATTTTTGATGCAAACAATGAATTAGGAAAAAACATATTAATCATTGCTTCATCTGATTTTTCCCATTTTGTTTCTCCCAAAACCGGACTTGAATTGGACCAGTTAGTCCTGGACCAAATACTTAAACTCAACACCCAGGGAGTGTATGAAGAAATTTTAAAACACAACATTTCTGTTTGTGGGTTCGGGCCGATTATGGCACTGATGGAATATTCAAAAGCAGTAGCTTCAAAACCAGTTTTTGATATTTTGAAAAAAGGAAATTCAGCCAAAACATTTCCATCAAAAGAAGTGGTTGATTATGTCTCTCTTATTGCGTATGAATAATAATTAATTGTTAATTGTTAATTGTTAATTGTTAATTGGGTGATGTGTGTGTGAGTGTGTGGAGGACCTTGTCAATTAAAAAAATACTCAACCACGAAACTCGTAAACATTTTGAATATTTATAAACATTACAAAATATAATAAACGAGTGAAACATTTAAATATTAAAATTGACGGAAGAGTACAAGGTGTTTCGTTTCGGTTTGCAGCAAGAAAAAAAGCACAAAGCCTTGGTGTAAAAGGATATGTAAAAAATCAAACCGACGGGACAGTATATATTGAAGCTGAAGGCAAAGAACAACAACTCAATGAATATCTAAAATGGTGCCACAAAGGGCCACCCTTAGCTAAAGTGACGGATGTAGAAGTACAGGAAAGCACTCCAAAACATTATTCGACATTTGATGTGGGTTTTTAATATATAGTTTTGTTTTATCAATAAAATAAATCAAAACTTAACTTTTGGAACTTTTTCTGCATCTTCATCCGATTCAAAATATCCTTTTCTTTCAAAATTAAATAAGTTGGCATAAATATTTCGAGGAAATTTTCTGATGTAAATATTATATTCTCTTACTGCTTGTCCAAATTTTCTTCGTTCAATACTAATCCTGTTTTCTGTACCTTCAAGTTGTGCTTGTAATTCAAGAAAATTTTTATTGGCTTTAAGTTCTGGATATCTTTCTACTACCACCATTAACCGAGATATTGCAGAACTAAGTTGCGATTGTGCTTGTTGAAACTTTTGTATGGATTGTGGGTCCAGATTATTTGCATCAACACTAACTGAAGTTGCTTTTGCCCTGGCTTCCATTACCTGGGTAAGGGTGCTTTTTTCAAAGTCTGCTGCTCCTTTCACAGTATTTACAAGATTGGGTATTAAATCAGCCCTGCGCTGATAAACATTTTCGACCTGGCTCCACTTTTCCAATACATTTTCCTCTTTTTCTATGATCTTATTATAGCTTACCTTTATATTAAAATACAAAAACAATCCTACAAAAACAATGATGATAATTCTAATAGTTGATTTTTTCATCTGTTTATTTTTTTAATGGTCAGATGGAGCTCGCCATGAGTTTAATTTATTGACTTCATCTAAACCAAATAGCTACTTGATAATCATGCTCTTGTGTGTCAAAAAAATTGTCATGGCTTGATTCACATTCTTTTTTCCTGTCTTCTAAATTCTGTCTACTGAATTCTGAATTCTAAAATAAACACTATTTTCACAAAAATTACAGTAGTACCATATTTATAAACGATCAATGGTATCACATAAATTCTGGAATATCTCGTCTATGTCCCCTACGCCATTCACAGGATAATATTTACCCTGTTCTTTATAATAGTCAATAAGAGGCGCTGTTTCTGTTTTATAAACTTCAATCCTGTTTTCAATCACCGATTCGTCTTTATCATCTTCTCTTCCTGATTCATATGCCCTGTTTTTAAGCCTTTTCACAAGCTCATCATGGTCAACCTCAAGGCTCAACATTGCTGTGATCGGGATTTCTTTATTGTCAAGAAGTTCGTCCAGGGCTTTTGCCTGTGCCTGGGTTCTTGGAAAACCATCAAAAATAAATCCATTGGCATCATTGTTTTTATCAATTTTTGTCTCAATCATGCCAATGACTACATCATCCGGCACCAATTCTCCCTGGTCCATGTATTTCTTTGCTTCTAATCCCAGCTTACTTTGTTTTGCCAGTTCGCTTCTTAAAATATCTCCTGTGGAAAGATGCACAAGATTATATTTTTCAAGAATCTTTTGAGCCTGGGTTCCTTTCCCTGCCCCCGGAGGGCCAAATAAAACAATATTTAACATGCTTTTTATATTTATAAATTAAATAATTAAATGAAGATTATTATCTTTTTTTTTTGAAAAACCGCTAAATTTCAGCTAATTACGCGGGAATTCAAATCAATTCAACATTGCAATATAACAAAAATTTGGATTCAATGTGTAAATTATGAGTTAAAAAATTGATTTTAAAAAACAGTGTATCGTTTTTTTTAAAAAAATGTCATTGCTCATCTCAATTTCATTAATTTTACACCATTCATTTTTTATTAATTTATTAAATTTAATTTTATGAAACCACGTGTGAGTATTATCATGGGAAGTACTTCAGATCTTCCTGTAATGGAGCAGGCAGCCCAGGTGTTGAATGATTTTGAAATCGCCTTTGAAATGAAAGCATTATCAGCACACCGCACACCCGATCAAGCCATTGAATATGCCAGAAGTGCATATGATAGAGGAATAAGGGTTTTTATAGCAGGAGCCGGTGGTGCTGCTCATTTACCTGGTGTTATTGCTGCTGTAACCCCTTTACCGGTAATTGGTGTACCTGTTAAAGCTTCTATCTCCATTGACGGTTGGGACTCTATTCTTTCTATTCTACAAATGCCACCGGGAATCCCGGTTGCCACTGTTTCATTGGATGGTGCAAGAAATGCCGGTATTTTGGCTGCACAGATTCTGGGTGCAGGAGATGAAACACTATTAAATAAAGTGATAACTTTTAAAAAGAATATGGAAGAAAAAATTGTGAAAGCCAATGACCAGTTAGACAAGGTATCATTTAACTATAAAGTTTGATGTATCATGGAAACATTCATTATCCAAACGCCTCATAGTACCTCAAAAATATTATTAGGCGAACAATTAACCCGGCTTTCGGAATATTTGCCCGATACAAAAACTGTGATTATTACAGACGGGCATGTGCATAGCCTGTACAAAGATCATTTTCCTCAAACCACTGAGGTCATAGTGATCGGACATGGCGAAAAAATAAAAACACTCGATACATTAAATGATATTTTCACAAAATTCGTAGAAATGGAATTAGATCGTTCCTCGTTTGTTGTTGGCATTGGAGGAGGGATTGTGTGTGATATCACAGGATTTGCAGCATCTGTATATTTGCGTGGAGTAGACTTTGGATTTGTCTCTTCCACATTACTATCCCAGGTAGATGCCAGCATAGGTGGCAAAAATGGAGTGAATTTTATGGGATATAAAAACATGATCGGGGTGTTCAGCCAACCCAAATGGGTCATTTGTGATTTGGATATGTTAAAAACGCTTCCGGAAAAGGAATTCATTGCAGCATTTGCCGAGATCATTAAACATGGATGTATCAGGGATGCATCCATGTTTGAATATCTTGAACAAAATGCTACAAACGCATTGCAAAGAGACACCAATGTGTTGCACAAACTCATTTCCAATTCGCTTGCTATAAAATCAGACGTAGTCCAAAAAGATGAAAAAGAAAGCGGTTTGAGAAGGATACTCAATTTTGGCCATACCATTGGCCATGCTATAGAAAAAAACAATCCATCGGTCATCCATGGCAACGCTATAAGCATAGGCATGGTTGTGGCAGCCAAAATTTCAGAAAAAATGGGCTTGTTATCAACAGAAGAATCGGAACGTATTGAATATCTGATTGCCGCATACAAATTGCCAACAGAAATCAACATACCTAAAGATCAACTATTCGAAAGCATCGGAAAAGACAAAAAACGTGAAAATGATACCATTAACTTTGTCTTACTTGATGGCATAGGAAGCTCTATTATAAAATCTATCGAAATATCACAATTAAAAGAAATTATTTATGATCTGTGTTAGTTTAGCTGACCTGTCGTACGAAGGATTTTTAAAAGCCATTCAATCAGAATCATTTGCTGAGATACGCATTGACAAATCTGACCTGAAAACCAGCCAAATTGAAGAGTTGTTTAAATCTCATCCTCAGCTGATTGCAACTTGTCGCACAGGAAAGTATAACGAAAAAGAACGAGAAAAGAAATTAAAAACAGCCATTGCTTCGGGTGCGTTGTATGTTGACCTGGAAGTAGAATCTCCGAATGAGTATTTAACGGATATGCTGGAACATGCCCATGCGAATAATTGCAACGTAATCATTTCATATCATAATTTTGATACAACACCTGTTATTAGTGAACTTAAAAAGATTACAGATATTTGTTTTGAACAAGGGGCTGATGTATGTAAAATTGTAACAACTATTGAAAACAATATTCAGCGGGCACGAATTCTGTCTCTTTATGCAGAATATGAAAACATTGTTGCTTTTGGAATGGGTGAACGCGGTAAATTAACACGCTTACTGGCACCTTTGCTGGGCGCTCCGTTCACTTATGCATCCAGAGGGTCCGGTAATGAAGTGGCACCGGGGCAAATAGACAAAGCTTCGATGTTGGAAAAAATTGAGCTGTTGAATCAATTATAAATTGGTACTACTGCAATTTTTGTAAAAATAGTGTTTGTTTTAGAATTCAGAAGACAGAATTTAGAAGACAAGAAAAAACATATGAACCGAGCCATGACAATTTTTTTTGACACACAAAAGTATGATTATTAAGAATATGGTAATGTTGCACAAAGTCAATAAATTAAACTCATGGCGAGCTCCATATGACCATTAAACAATAAAAAAAAGAGGAAAAGCAGACAAATTGAGATTCTTGAATATAGCACAAGGTTCGATAGAAGAAAGTAGATATTATCTTTTGTTGTCAAAGTATCTAAATTATGGAGATAGCAGTCAGTTACTTCCCTTGGTTGAAGAAGTGAGTAAATTAATTGAAACCTATTATAAAGCAATTCTAAATTCTAAATTCTGAATACTGAATACTCAATATGGCTTCCACTAAATATGCAGTAAAAGCTATAAATTAGGGGTTAAACAATGATTTAAAACCCAAGGAATATCATCGTCCAATTAACCGCACCTCCAACTACTAAAGCAGTAAATAGCATAATCAATGCGGAACGAAGCATATCTTTCGGCCCCATCTCTTTTAACATCACAATAAATGTTGCAACACACGGAAAATAAATTGTCAATAAAGTTGATGCCACTATAAGCTGTCTGAAATTCAAGTCTAACGGAGCCAGCATCCCAATGGCTACATCTTTTCTTAAAAAGCCGACTAAAATAGCAGATATTGCGCCCGGAGGTAGTCCAAATACTTCTGTTATCAAAGGTGCGAATAAATTCCCAACCCAGTCAAGAAATCCGGTTATGTACATAATATTTACTATAAACACGCCCAATAAAACAAATGGGATGGCTTCTGCAATAAAATGCCTCATTCTCATCCACACTTTCTTTATTACTATCTTAGGATAAGGCACATGATAATGCGGGATATCAACCAGTATTTCAGGGGATTCGCCTTTGACATATTTATTCATAATAATGCCTGCCAAAATCCAAACAATAAACAATATAAAAAAAAGTGTAAAAAATCCGGAAGCACCGAATTGACCTAATAAACCGCTGATCATAGCCAATTGTGCAACACACGGGACAGCAATAGCCATCAGGGTGGTCGCAATAAACCTTTCTTTACGGGTTTCAAGCATTCGTGCCGACAAGGCGCCTGGTACATTACAGCCTAATCCCAGAAAAATAGGGACAACAGATAACCCATGCAGGCCAAATCTGTGCATTAAATTATCAAGCAGCACACCCAATCTTGGAAGGTAACCTATATCTTCCATAAGGGTGAGCACAAAATAAAAGGAAAAGACATAAGGAAAAACAGCTGCAATAGGGATGTACAAACCAGTGCTCAACATTCCAAACGATTGCTCAAAGTTAATGCCTTCATTTACCAGATTGCCTATCAATAATTTATGAACAATGGTCTGACTTCCTAAAAAATCTGAAAGGTTAAGAAGCAGGGGTTTATAATAATTCTCAAAAATGGGGTCCATGACATAACTTATCAACCCTTCTCCTATTAATCGAACAATCCAAAAAGAGACATAAAGGATAATGAAAGCAAAAAATATTCCGAACACCGGATGAACAGAAATCTCCGATAGTTTTTCCTTAAATGTTGGATGTCGGTGCTCAGTAGTTTGAACGCTTTCTACTATGTTTCCGATAAAATTCCACTTTTCTTCGTCGTTGTAAGATAGAGAAGGGATATTTGCATTTTCAATCTGGTCGGTCAGGTCTTTGATTCCTTCTGCGCTAACAGCAACTGTAGGAACAACAGGTACCTGAAGGGTCTCTGATAACTTTTCAACATCTACACTAATACCATGCCGTTTGGCAATATCATACATATTCAATGCAATGATACATGGTAATTGTAACTTTTTAAAAAGTTGAACAGTAAGGTTTAAATTTCTTTCAATATTAGTAGCATCTATCACATTGATAATGATATCGCCTTTTTTTATTATATCAATGGCTACGTTTTCTGCCTTTGAAGTAGCTTCTAAGGTATAAATTCCGGGAATGTCATAAATTTCAACTTTTTCACCATCCGGCAATTTCATATAACCTTTTGTATATTCCACTGTAGTGCCCGGATAATTGGATGCAATTACATTTGCTCCGGTTAATCTTGAAAATACAGCACTTTTCCCTATGTTAGGGTTTCCAACTAATATAATTCTTTTCATGGTACATATGTCAATTCAGATGGAGCCTAAAAAACATTACCTGACCAAAATTTTTTTGGCTAATCCATATCCTAGCGCAATATCTCTTCCATCAATCCCGATGATAACAGGGCCGCGAAAAATTTGAGAACTGACCTTTATAATTTTTTTTCCAGGCCTGATTCCCAATGCTTCAAGTTTATGAACTGCTCCTTCTCCTCCTTGTATAGAACTTATTTGTCCTTCTTCTTTATTCGTCAAATTTACAACCGTCTTCTCCATAATGCACTCCTCCATTTCTCAAATTCTAATGATCTGAAAGATCATACCTTTGTTCGCAAATATAAACTTTTTATATATTCATTATTCGATAAATTCCATTTTCTTATTTAATTATATTAAAAAAAACGAAAATAAAGGTTCAAACATTGTCATAATGAATCAAATAAACAATGAATTAGAAATATCGGTACTACTGCAATTTTTGTGGAAATAGTGTTTATTTTAGAATTCAGAAGACAGAAGACAAGAAAAAGAATATGCATAATTAGAATCGGTTTCTTATGTAACTACCTTTAAAACCCTTTGGCTCTATTCTAAGAAGTGATTGATAAATTTAACAAATTGGATTTTCAGGAATCACTGAAAAATCCAAAGTTCAAAAAACAAAATCCCAAATTCAAAGCTCAAAACTGTTGTTACTTACTCTTCTTCATCGTATCTCAGAATCGGTTTGTTTTTGATCTCATTTAAATAGTGCTGATAATATTTTTGATATAATTCTTCTTTCACTTTTTCTTGTTTTTCAACCCTTGCTTTATAGTCCGACCGTTTTTCATTTTCATCTCTGGGGCGGAAAATATGAAGTGTATCCATTTCTTTTTCAAATTCTTCCTTCATATATTTATCTACAAATATTTTGGGGTCTATTTTCCACAGATATAGCTCTTCTTCATTTGCTGCACTGGCAAAATATTCGCCCTTGGGGCCAAAGCAAACTGCATTGATTGGAGTTGAGTGGTCAATATAACTATAAATTTCTTCACCATTGGTTGCATCCCATAACCTGATCGTTTGGTCGTATGAAGCACTTAATATATGTTTTCCGTTTGGACTAAAGCATACAGACATTACCGGCTTTTGATGTCCTGTTAGGGTCCTGACAAATTCCTTTTTTTGAGTATCCCAAATTCTTACTGTCTTATCTAAAGAAGCACTCACCAGATACCTTCCATCCGGGCTAAAATCCAGTGAATAAATATTTCCTCCGTGTCCGTGGAAAATATAAGTTTCTTCACCGGTTTCGACATCCCATAGCCGGATAGTCAAATCCAATGACCCACTTGCTATCGTTTTTCCATCAGGGGAATAGCTCACAGCCAGTACACTTTTTTCATGACCTTCAAACGTTTGAAGCAATTGACCATCCACCACATTCCATAACCTGAATTTATCTTCAAATGAACCATTCACTATTCGTTTCCCATAAGGGCCCGGTGATAATGACCAAATATCGGTTGTATTATCTTTTAATATATTCACATACCGTCCTGTGTTGACAGCCCAAATTTTAATTGTTCGGTCGCCGCCAGCATAGATATATTTTCCTTTTGGATTAAATTTTACTGCATATACTTTATTATAAGGCTGTTCAAAAGTATGAATCAAATCTCCGGTTTTAAAATCCCATATTTTTACTGTTTCGTCTTCTCCACCACTGGCTAAATAATCTCTTCCAGGGTCAATGTCAACAGAATAAACGTTCCCATGATCATTTTGTAATTCTTTAATGACGGTAAC
This sequence comes from uncultured Bacteroidales bacterium, assembly GCA_964549265.1. Classification (GTDB taxonomy): domain Bacteria; phylum Bacteroidota; class Bacteroidia; order Bacteroidales; family JBBRXJ01; genus CAYMKE01. The sequence goes on from CAZJWE010000009.1 coordinate 26,671, forward strand.
ATACTCTTGTCCAAATAACACATTTATACAAGCTAAACCTACCAGTAATAAAAAAAATTTTTTTATATTCATCATGTGTATTCATTTTTAGTTAATGATTTCAAAAAAAGATATACATCCATTTATAAGACATAGGACGAAATTAATGAATTATGCAAATTAATCATAATTTTTTTTGAATAATACTGCACCCAATTCGCTTTTCTTTTAATAATACATATTAACACGATCGTCCAAAAAAATATCAAACCGAAATGAAATTGCTTTTTTTTATATAAATACTTATAAAATATTCATGAAATATGAAAAAAATTAATTAGATTAGCATACAATTTTACCTCATTTTCAACAAAACATTGATAACTAAGACAATAAGACATAATTAATCTATTTACTAATATGAATATCATTAAAGAGATAAAAGAATTAGCAAAAAAGAAAAAGAAACGTATTGTTCTTCCGGAGGCTTATGACGAACGCATAATAAAAGCTGCTAATCAGATAATTGAAGAACACATTGCTGAAATCACTTTGATAGGAAATCCTGAAAAGATAACCCAACAAGCATCAGAATTAGGACTGAAGCAAATTAAAAATGCTCTAATTGTTGATCCTTATTCCCATGAAAAAAAAGAAGAGTATACTGAATTATTTTATAATTTACGAAAGCATAAAGGCATATCAAAAGAACAGGCATCTAAATATATTGAAGACCCTTTATATTTGGGTTGTATTATGATAAAAAATAACGATGCAGACGGCCAGGTAGCCGGTGCAGATCATGCAACCGGAGATGTATTAAGGTCTGCATTTCAAATCATTAAAACTAAACCAGATATAAGTATTGTATCCGGTTCTTTTTTAATGATCATGAATAATAATGAATATGGGCACAATGGGCTTTTATTTTTTGCAGACTCTGGCGTCAATGTAAATCCAAATGAAGAGCAACTTGCTGAAATTGCTATCTCAACTGCACATACTGCTCGATCTATCGGACATTTTGAACCGGTTGTTGCACTGTTAAGTTTTTCAACCAAAGGGAGTGCTGACAATGAAATATCTCAAAAAGTCAGAAAAGCAGCAGAAATAGCAAAAAAAAGAGCACCTGAACTTAACATTGATGGTGAACTACAGGCAGATGCGGCTCTAAGTGAAAAAGTAGCAAAGAAAAAAGCACCAAACAGCAATGTAGCAGGAAAAGCAAATGTGCTAATATTCCCCGACCTTAATTCGGGAAACATTGGTTATAAGCTTGCTCAGTATCTTGGAGGTGGAATAGCTTTAGGCCCATTATTGCAAGGCATTGCATCGCCTGTGAATGATTTGTCCAGAGGATGTTCTGTGAATGACATTGTAAATGTCACAGCCATAACTGTTAATCAAATTGAAAATTAACAACTAAAACTTAATAATAATAACTAAAAAATAAAAAAATGAAAATATTGGTGCTTAATTGCGGCAGCTCTTCTATAAAATACCAGTTATTTGAAATGCCCAGCCAACAAGTATTAGCAAAAGGACTGGTAGATAAAGTTGGTATGGAAGGGGCTGTTGTAAAATTTAAAAATGGTGACGGGAAAAAAATATCTTTAGAAAAAGACATACCGGATCATAAAGTAGGTATTGCAATAGTTCTTGATTTACTAACGTCTGATGACTATAAATGCGTCGAATCACTTGATGAAATTCAAGCTGTGGGACATCGCATTGTTCACGGAGGCGAAAAATTCAGCAAAAGTGTTTTGATCACAAATGACGTTGTACAAGAGATCGAAAACTGCATTTCCCTTGCTCCTCTTCATAATCCACCGAATCTTAAAGGCATTTATGCGATTAATGATACATTGCCTAATGTACCTCAAGTTGCTGTGTTCGACACGGCATTTCATCAAACTATGCCTGCCTACGCATATATGTATGGCGTTCCGTACAAAGTTTATAAAAAACATGCCATCAGAAGATACGGATTCCATGGAACAAGTCACCGGTACATATGCCAAAGGGCCTGTGATATTCTCAATGTCAACATAGAAGACAAAAAAATAATCACCTGTCATTTAGGGAATGGTGCTTCTATTACTGCTATCAATAAAGGAAAATCTGTTGACACATCCATGGGGCTTACTCCGGTAGAAGGACTTATCATGGGAACAAGAACCGGTGATATTGATGCAGGGGCCGTTCTTGATATAATGGACAAAGAGAACTTAAGCCCGGAAGAGATGAACAATCTCATCAATAAAGAGAGTGGAATTTTAGGCGTTACTGAAATTTCTTCTGATATGCGTGATGTTGAAATTGAAGCATGGGAAAATAAAAATCAACGGGCTCAATTGGCATTAGACATGTATCATTACAGGATCAGAAAATATATAGGAGCATTTGCTGCTTCCATGGGAGGTGTTGATATTCTGGTATTTGCAGGAGGTGTAGGAGAAAACGGAGCTGAATCAAGAGAAGAGATTTGCCAAAACTTCGAATATTTAGGCCTCGACTTTGATAAAGAAAAAAATGCAAATCAACGCGGAAAAGAAACCGTCATTAGCAAAGAACAATCTAACGTCACAGCAATGGTTGTTCCAACAAACGAAGAGCTTATGATTGCTGTAGATACACAAAAAATCATACAAAAATGAATTCTGAATACTCAATATGGCTTCCACTAAATATGCAGTAAAACCAAAAAAAGAGGGTGGCCGAAAAATTGACCACCCTCTTTTTTAAGGGGACTTCTAATAACGTAAAGAATTATTACCTCGTGAATAACAGTTCGCGATACTTTGGCAATGGCCAAATCTCATCGTCTACCGTAAGCTCTAGTTTGTCAACATGGCTTCTGATGGATTCAAAATAAGGAACTATTTTATTACTGTATTGTCCGGCAATTTCTCGTGTGTCTTCTAATTTATCAATCTTTTTCCGTGCCTCTTTCATCTCTTTTACCTGGTTTTTAATCGCAGTAATGTGTTGAGATATTTCTTTGATTAAATTCAAACGAGCACTTGCCAATTCTTTATATTCCTTTTCTGCAAACAGCTCTTTCAGGCCTTTGACATTTTCCATCAGTGTATTTTGATAATTTACAGCTGTCGGAACAATATGATTGATTGCTAAGTCACCCAAAACTCTTGCTTCAATTTGGATTTTCATGGTATATGTTTCCAAACGCACTTCTGTTCTTCCTTCAAGTTCTTTTTCTGTGAGTATTTTATGCCTTTTGAAAAGTTTTTTTGTTTTTTCAGTAAGGTAGGCATCATACGCTTGGGGAACATCCGAAATATTAGACAATCCTCTGGATTCAGCCTCTTTAACCCATTCGTCGCTATAATTATCACCTTCAAACCTTACCGGTTTAGAGTCAATGATGTATTTTTTAAGAACTTGAAATATTGCTTCATCTTTTTTGGTTCCATTATCAATCAGCTTATCAACATCCTTTTTAAACTCCATGAGTTGGTCTGCCATTGCTGTATTTAATACCGTTAATGGTGATGCACAGTTTTCTGTTGACCCCACTGCTCTAAATTCAAATTTATCACCGGTAAATGCAAATGGAGATGTACGGTTCCGGTCTGTGTTATCAAGTAAAATTTCCGGTATTCTTCCTACATCAAGTTTAATGGCTGTTTTTTCTTCAGGGGTCATTTTTTTATTGGTTACCCTGCTTTCAATTTCATCGAGCATATTAGTTAGCTGTTTTCCCAAAAACACAGAGATAATAGCCGGAGGTGCTTCATTGGCTCCTAATCGGTGAGCATTTCCAGAAGAAGCGATACTCGCCCTAAGCAAATCGTTATGTGTGTAAACAGCTTTAATTGCATTTACCAGGAAGGTAAGGAATAGCATGTTTGATTTCGGGTTTTTCCCTGGCGACAAGAGATTCACTCCTGTATCAGTAGCCAATGACCAGTTGTTATGTTTCCCTGACCCATTAATTCCCTGGAATGGTTTTTCGTGGAATATAATTCTGAAATTATGGTTCCTGGCTGTTTTTTTCATCAGGTCCATCATCAATAAATTATGATCAACCGATAAGTTGGCTTCTTCAAAAACAGGTGCACATTCGTATTGGTTTGGAGCTACTTCATTATGCCTTGTTTTAATCGGTATTCCTAATTTATATGCTTCTGTTTCGAGGTCTTGCATAAATGCTTTTACACGCTCAGGTATCGAACTAAAATAATGGTCATCAAGCTGTTGGTCTTTTGCTGATGCATGCCCGATTAAGGTTCTGTCTGCCAATATAAGGTCAGGACGAGCATTATATAACGCTTCGTCAATTAAAAAATATTCTTGTTCACAGCCCAAAGTAGAAAAAACTTTTGATACATTTCTGTCAAAATACCGGCACACTTCAACAGCAGCTTTATCAACAACTGTTAAAGCTTTTAACAATGGGGTTTTGTGGTCTAATGCTTCTCCTGTATAAGAAATAAAAATAGTAGGTATACACAATGTATTATCAATAATGAAAGCCGGAGAAGAAGGGTCCCATGCCGTATACCCTCTGGCCTCAAATGTATTTCTTAAGCCGCCGCTCGGAAAACTTGACGCATCTGGTTCTTGCTGTGCCAAACGATTTCCTGAAAATTGTTCAATAAAGCTACCTCCTTGTGCATAATCTATAAATGCATCATGCTTTTCTGCTGTTCCGCCTGTTAATGGATGAAACCAATGCGTATAATGTGTAACACCTTTTTCCATTGCCCATGACTTCATCCCGGCCGCAACCTGGTCTGAAATATGACGTTCAATCTGTGTTCCATTATCTATTGATTTCCGAATGTTTTCATAAGCATCTTTAGATAAATACTTTTTCATTTGTTCATCGGAAAAAACATTTTCTCCAAAATATTCCGATGTAGCCTTAGCATAAGGTTCCTTCCAGATTGCTTTTCTGGAAAAAACATTTTCCAATGCTTTAAATCTAATCGTTGCCATTGTCTGTTGTTTTTAAAATTAATAAATTATAATTATTTATGTGTACAAATTTAAAAAGAAAAAAAGAAAAAACTATAATTTTTTTAATATTTTTTTGGAAATATTTTAATTTTATTTAAAAACGACTAAAAAAATAGGGGTATATCCATTTATTTTTATTGATTTACAATTCAAAATCCCCTGTTTAATAAAAAACAAACTAATTTACAAATAAAAACTATAAACACAATATTATTTATAAATTATAACAATATACACATTTATGCTTAAAATATAACATATCATTTTTTTCATTGGAATAACCCCAAGTATTATTATTTTTGCAGCACTTAAAAAATACTATTTAATAACTTGATAAAACCAATTGCATGGAAGGTCAAAAAATCACCAAAACGAAAGAAGGGTTAAATGTCCCTGACACACCTATTATTCATTACATTCAGGGAGACGGAACAGGTCCTGACATCTGGAAAGCATCTAAAATTGTATTTGATGCAGCTGTTGAAAAAGCATATAACGGAAAAAGAAAAATTGATTGGAAAAAATTATATGCAGGCGAAGAGTCTTTTGATACAAATGGAGAATGGCTGCCCAATCTAACACTTGAAAAAATAAAAGAATACCTGGTTGCCATCAAAGGCCCTTTAACAACACCTGTAGGCGGTGGCATTCGATCGCTTAATGTTGCCCTCAGGCAAAAATTAGACCTCTACACGTGCCTGCGTCCGGTCAGACATTACAAAGGCGTCCCTTCACCGGTGAAAGACCCGACCACCACAAATATGGTTATTTTCAGAGAAAACTCAGAAGATATATATGCCGGCATTGAATGGTTGAATGGTACCGACGAAGTAAAAAAAGTCGTGCGTTTTTTAAAGGAAGATATGGGGGTTCAAAAAATACGTTTCCCCGAATCCACCTCTATTGGAATTAAACCGGTTTCAAAAGAAGGCACTGAAAGATTGGTCAGGGCCGCTATCAACTATGCATTAGAGCATAAGCTTCCTTCTGTAACAATTGTCCATAAAGGGAACATCATGAAATATACCGAAGGGAAATTTAAAGAATGGGGATATGAATTGGCAGAAAAAGAATTTGGAGAAAAGACATTTACATGGGCGCAATACGACAGAATTGTGGAAAAAGAAGGAAAAGAAGCAGCCAATAAAGCCGAAAACGAAGCCATGGATTCCGGAAAACTTATTGTAAAAGATGTAATAGCAGATGCCTTTTTGCAACAAATATTAACCCGGCCTTCCAACTATTCTGTGATCGCAACCCTGAATCTTAACGGCGATTATATTTCAGATGCCATTGCAGCTATTGTGGGAGGAATCGGAATAGCACCAGGAGCAAATATTAATTACGAAACAGGACATGCCATTTTTGAAGCTACTCATGGCACCGCTCCTAAATATGCAGATCAGGACATAGTAAACCCAGGCTCCCTGATTCTTTCGGGGGTTATGATGTTTGATTACATCGGATGGAAAGAAGTAGCCGAACACATTAGGCAGGGACTCCAAAAAACGATCCTAAATAAAAAAGTAACATACGATTTTGCCCGTCAAATGGAAGGAGCTACAAAAATCAAATGCTCCGAATTTGCTAAAGAAATTGTAAAAAACATGTAGAAATCATCATATAACCTAAAAACAGAGGATGTTTAAAAAGTAATTCATTTTGGATTAGTGAAAAAAATAAAAAGCACTTTTTATACAACCTCTGTTTTTTTCTTGATGCAAAACTATACTTTGTAGATATTGATAATGTTAAAGCATCCAGAGGCATCAAAAACTCAAACTCTTCAAGTAAATATTATTTGTCATTATAAAAAAAACAAATAACTATCCATTTTACTATCTATTCTTTCACTTGTTCAATAACAGCTTCCTGAATTTTTATCCACCCCGAAATCAACAGGATCAAACTAAATAAAGCTACCAATGATGTTAGTGCTTGTCCGACAAAGGGAATTAAGTTAAATAATACTGCCAGTATCATGATAACCATAGAGATTAAAATCAAATTGATCCCCTGACTTCCGGTTGATTGTCTGCAAAGATTTGATTCTTTTAGCCTCAAAAAACCAAATAACTCAATGATAAAAACAGCAAGATAAACAATAGAAGACAATACATTGAGGCCGGGAATCAAATCCAGTAACATCCCGCCTGTGCCTGTAATAGCAGCAATGACAAGAAGTTTAACCGCATCCTGTCCTTTTTCATCCAACAATGACTTAAACCGGGTCAATCCAACAAAAAGAAAAATAAATCCTACTATAGAAGCGAGGGCTGATGCCCAACTCGTTCCTATTGTATTAATAGCTGTGAGTATGCTGCCTGTTAATATCAATGTTATTGATGTGATTCCTTTTGTATTCATTATTTAAATATATATACAGATTGTACTTATTTATGTATAATATAGATTATTCAATAAACCCCTGAATCTTTTCGAGAATTGTCTTTATATTGATTGGTTTAATGATATAATCAAGGGCTCCGAGCTCCATTGCTTTGTCTATATCCAAAGAATCGCTTTTGGCACTTACCATAATGACCGGTATATGTTTGGTTTTTTCTTTTGCCTTTAATTCTTCAAGTATCTTGTAACCATCCATATCAGGCATCATGATGTCCAATAATATCAGATCGGGAATATCTTTATCAATGGCTTTAAATGCATCACTGCCATTGAACGCTATGATGACTTTATAATTCTGATCTTCCAGCACATTTTCCAATAAAACATTATTTACAGCTGAATCATCTATGATGAGTATCTTTTTATTTTTTTCCATCTTTTTTTGTTTTATTTCCTACATTGCAAATTAAATGAAATTTATAAAAGAAATGTCTTATTTTTCAAAATATTTTAAGTAAATTTTATATGTTACAAGATATAGAATATTTTTTTAATTTAATTAATCAAACAAAAAAATTATTTTTGTAGTTTAAAAACATAGTATAAAATGAAAAGAATATTGGTTACAGGTGGGGCAGGATTTATTGGCTCTCATTTATGCGAGAAACTCCTGAATAAAGGAAACGAAGTAATATGTCTTGACAATTATTTCACCGGGTCTAAAGCAAATATTTTGCATTTAATGAAAAACGATTATTTTGAAATGGTACGGCACGACATTACATCTCCTTATTATACAGAAGTTGATGAGATATATCACCTAGCTTGTCCTGCTTCTCCAATCCATTATCAATACAATGCTATCAAAACAATCAAAACATCAATATTAGGTGCAATAAACATGTTGGGGTGTGCAAAAAGGGTCAAAGGAAAAATATTGCAGGCCTCAACCAGTGAGGTGTATGGAGATCCTGAAGAACATCCTCAACAAGAAGAATATTGGGGACATGTAAACCCCATTGGAAGCCGCTCTTGTTATGATGAAGGGAAACGGTGTGCTGAATCATTGTTCATTAATTATTATAAACAAAACAATGTCAAAATCAAAATCATACGAATCTTCAACACATATGGCCCCAGGATGCTTCCAAATGATGGACGGGTAATATCCAATTTCATTATTCAAGCATTGAACAATGAACCGATCACTGTATATGGAAAAGGAACGCAAACAAGAAGTTTTCAATATGTAGATGACCTGGTAGAAGGAATGACAAGAATGATGGATACCAAAGACCACATCACCGGACCTGTAAACCTGGGAAATCCTAAAGAATATACAATCCTTGAACTTGCAGAAAAAATTATTCAAATGACGGGCTCATCATCCAAAATTAAATATGAACCATTGCCTGAAGACGACCCCATACAAAGACAACCGGATATAACTAAGGCCAAACAATTATTAAATAGCTGGGACCCGAAAATTGGTCTCGAAGAAGGATTGGATAAAACCATTCATTACTTCAAAAAAATCATATCATCATGAAAGGGATTATACTTGCAGGAGGAGCAGGAACCAGGCTTTATCCATTAACAAAAAGCATTTCAAAACAAATCATCCCGATCTACGATAAACCCATGATTTATTACCCGTTGTCCATCCTTATGTTGTCCGGAATCAGAGATATATTAGTAATATCTGACCCTCAAAACATTTCACTTTATCAAGACTTATTAGGAGATGGGCATCAATATGGCATCAATATTTCGTTTCAGGTTCAGCCTTCTCCTGATGGCTTGCCTCAGGCTTTTTTAATCGGAGAAAAATTCATAGAAAATGACCGGGTGTGTCTGATATTGGGCGATAATATTTTTTATGGTCACGGATTACCAAAAACATTACATCACGCAGCATCCAATGAAAACCAAGCTGTGATTTTTGGTTATTATGTTGACCAACCCGAACGCTATGGTGTGGTAGATTTTGACAACAACCACAATGTGTTAAACATAGAAGAAAAACCCGTGAATCCAAAATCTAATTTTGCAATAACCGGGTTGTATTTTTATCCAAATGATGTTATCGAAAAAGCAAAAAAACTTAAACCATCAGCCAGGGGAGAATTGGAAATAACAGATTTAAACACATTATATTTAAAAGAACACAAATTGAAAGTTGAATTGCTTGGCAGGGGAATTGCCTGGCTTGACACCGGAACACATGAAAGCTTATTGGAGGCTTCTAATTTTATCCGCACAATAGAAAAACGACAGGGTTTAAAAATATCATGTATCGAAGAAATAGCTTACAAATACGGATACATCTCTAAAGAGGAACTGATTAAACTTGCAGAACCTCTCCGAAAAAACCAATACGGACAATATTTATTAAAAATCGCACAAAAAAAAGATCATTTATAAATATGAACCGAGCCATGACAAAATTTTTAACACACAAAGTCAATAAATAAAACTCATGGCGAGCTCTATATGACCATTGAAAAATTAAAAATAAGCTTATGAATATTTCCCAAACAAACATACCGGGACTTATTATAATCAAACCTAAACTATTTGAAGATGAAAGAGGATATTTCTTTGAAAGTTATCGTAAAGACAAAATGAAGGAGATAGGAATTGACACAGAGTTTGTGCAGGATAACCAATCAACATCTTCGTATGGTGTAATTCGCGGGTTACATTATCAGGCCGGTGCATATTCTCAGGCTAAAATAATAAGAGTATTGCAGGGAGAGATACTGGATGTAGCGCTGGACATAAGAATAAATTCTCCTACTTTGGGGCAGTGGGAATGTTTTCATCTTAATGAAAATAATAAAATGCAATTATTCATCCCGCAAGGATTTGCGCATGGGTTTTCTGTTTTAAGCAATACAGCAGTTGTTTTATATAAATGCAGCCATTTTTACCATCCCGGCTCTGAAAGAGGGATATTATACAATGACCCTGATCTTGGTATTGAATGGAAAATTCCTTCAGCAAAACAAAAACTTTCTGAAAAAGATTTACATCATCCTCTCTTTAAAGATGCCGAATATTATGATCACGACATTTAATATATTTTTTGGTACTACCCTTATTTTAGTGGTTGAATGTTTATGAGTTCAGTATAAAAAGTATAAAGTTTTGGTTTTACTGCATATTTAGTGGAAACCATATCCTGAGTATTCAGTATTCAGTATTTAGAATTTAGAAGTTAGAATCGCTTCATAATAGGCTTCAATTAGTTTACTCACT
>CAZJWE010000010.1:0-36628 GCA_964549265.1 uncultured Bacteroidales bacterium
CCGATTCATTATTTCTTATGTTGAAAACAGCTAAAATAAAAAAGTTTGAATAATTTTTTTATGTTTGGCACCCATTTGGAAACCCAATTCAGGATGTGAACCTAATTTTGTCAGTTCTCCAGTTGGAATCCATAAACCTGTTACCCATGACATATGAAACTCAGCCATATTTACATATTTATCCACAGCCTTTTCATACTCGGTGGTCAGTGGGGTCTGCCTAAATGTTTTAGTCTGAATTTTAGAAAAAATTGTATCACTATTTTCCCCATAAAATTCTGCTAATAAGTATTCTATTTGATTTGGTTGATATTCCTTAATTAGAGTTTTTGATAATTCTTGGGTGTAATTATCAAATTCTTGTCCAGGTGGTATAAAACCATAGTAGGACTTGTAATTATCATATGAATAATAATTTGAATATTTAATTATATCCATACGATTTTGATAATTGAATATATTATTAAGCGTCCCCTCTGTCAATAGCGAATCATTATATTGATTTTGTTTTAAAGCCAACAAAATCTTTGCTCTATATATTGGTTCTCTCATGCCACATTTGCCCTCCCAGTATTTTAAGAGAAATTTTGCAGAATCAAGTTTGCTTTCGTGCATTATTTACCCAGTTTCTTTTGCTGTTCAATGTAAACATCATCGGCAAGTTTTTTCATTGCTTTCATTGCGTCTTTCTTGTCAAGTATTTCCAATTGATAAACTGCCATCTCTCGTAATTGAATAAATCTCTCTGATTTACCGATTCCCTTCTTTATTAAATCCGAATTAAGACTCTCTATGTTTGATAAAACTGCTAATTCATTAATATTCGCAAAATCTCTGATATTCAAATCTTTCTTTGCTTTTTCTGGATTTAATTCTCGCCAATCTTTAGCGGTACAATTGAATAATGCGACGTTAAGTAAATCCGCTTCTTCCGCATAAATCAACCACTCTTTGTCCTTAGTGTAGTTTTTTTCTGGAAGAATGTTATTTTGTACAGCATCTGTTTGTATATGATAATTAGCTTTACTTAAAAGTCGTTTAACATCCCACTCAAGATTATATTGGTTACTCTCAATTGCTTTGTATCGCTGATACTCCTTAATCAGGTATAATTTGAAAGTCGGACTAATCGCAGCACCAAATTCAAATGCAATATCTCTGTGCGCGTAAGTTCCACCATATCTACCAGATTTTGAAATTATCCCAACCGCTCCTGTTTTCTCAGCCCATTGTTTGGGACTTAACACGAAGGTCGGTAATCCTGCTTCCATTTTAAAGTGGTCAAATTCGGTCACTTTAAAATTCGGATTATACATCATTTCCCATGTCCCAAGAAATTCAATCGTAGTTCGTGTCCGAATCCAGTTTTTTATCACATCAGCAGCCCTATTATCACCTTCTTTGGCTTTTGCCATATCTGTCAAGCAGATGTAATCCTCTTCCTCTATTTTTGTTACTGAGATTATTGCGTTTTCTATGTCAAGTTTACTTATTTTACTCATAATCAAAATTTTCCAAAGTGGTCAAATTCGACCACTTAAACTTTTCTAATCCTTTCAAATGTAATCGTTTTGATTCTAATTTTAAAAATCAACTTATATGTTTGCACTATCTTTTCTTTGCATGAAGCACAAACGAGTCTACAACGCCAATTGTCGTTGTACCCGCTATATAGGCATAAACAAACATAATATCTTTTTTGTTTTATGCAAATATATAAAAAACAAGCAGATAACAAAATTAAATTGAGCGTTTATAAACGTTTGTAAATGTTTGTAAGCGTTTACAAATGGATTTCCGGGAGCAATGGAAAAAGTAGCATAGTTATTAAACAAGTTGTTACTACTTTAGGTACTACTGCAATTTTTGTGGAAATAGTTTTTATTTTAGAATACTGAATACTCAGGATATGGCTTCCACCAAATATGCAGTAAAACCCTTTTTATATGGAAAATAATAAGTAATTGTTAAACAACATTCAACACAGATTCAATCCGATTATTAGAAATTCTCATATATCAACCCGAAAAATTCACCGCAAAACGATAGGAATCAATATAAAGTATTATTAATAAACCTTTTGGCTTACTGCAATCCATTTTTCATTAACCCAAATTGGGGTAATGTTTGCCATTATCTTTGCACATCTGCTTCGTTACTAAGAGCTTGAAATAGAATACTATGTCTGCGGGTTTAGGCGTCTTGCATCTGCACAAAGCTAATGGCATGAATTTTCCGGGTTAAAGCAGCACTATGCTTACTCCTCTTACCTGTTAATCCATTTCCTGAACTGGCTCATTTTATTAAAACTAACCAGGGCACTTCCTTCATAAACCGGTTTTAAATGCAATCCCATCCGGCTTTTAGAGAGGTTTACCATGTTGTCTATGGCATCAACATTAACAATCATTTGCCGGTTGATCCTGAAAAACTGTTCAGGGTCCACTTCCTGCTCTATCTTATCAAGTGAAAAATCAATGGTAAACACTGATTTATCCATGGTGGTAAGAAAGGTCGTTCTGTCTTCAAAGAAAAAGTATGCTATATTCTCTGTTTTAATACTTCTGATTTTATCGCCATAATACACCATAAACCGTTTTTTGTATTCATTCCGGATTCCAAGCGCATGTTTGATGGATTGTATATCTATTTGATTTTGTGGTGCAAAACGGTTGTATTGCTTGTATTTGGACAATGCCTGTTCCAGTTCTTCTAAGCTAAACGGCTTTAAAAGATAATCTACACTATTCACTTTAAATGCTTTTATGGCATATTGGTCATACGCAGTGGTAAAAATCACAGGGATGGCCACCTGAACCTGGTCAAATATGCTGAAGCTGCTGCCATCAGCCAAATGAATATCCATGAACACCAGGTCTGCCGTATTGCTTTTAAACCATTGCACTGCATCTGTTATGGTTTCCAACACAGCTTTTACACGGATATCCGGATCAATTTTTCTGAGCATCTCCTCCAAATGCCCCGATGCCATCTTTTCATCTTCTACAATGATCACTTCCATAATCAAGCATTTTATAGCAGGCGTTCACAATAGGTTTGAATGCTGTTAATTCTCATCTTTTATTAAAGGAACCGTTGCAATATAATAATTATTTTTTATATAAAATTCAGGCTTTTCGGCTTCAAGGTATGAATACCGTTCCGATAAATTTTTCAGACCCGTTCCCGGCCGTTGTTCAACGTTGTTCTTGCGCCGAATCTTATTTTTCATGATAAGGTATTCCCCCTCGTCATATAATTCCACGACCAATGGATTGGATGATGAGATAACATTATGCTTGACGGCATTTTCAAATAACAATTGCAATGATAAAGGAGGAATGAATAAATTTAATTTCTCAGAATTCAGCAAGGCTTCTCTCCATTGCCTGAACATGTATGCACCCTCGAATATAGAAATGGCAATGGTATTCATGATGATTGCAATGATAATATTCTGAAAAAACAACAAAGGCAGGTTATCTTCCTTGTAATGATTAGCTCCCCAAAAAAACCATGCAAATAAAAGAGCATACAAGCTAACAATAATGGCTGCAAAAATGTTTGTAATAATGAACTCAGAAACAGCCCTAATGATGGTATCTTTTTTACGACCCCATGGAAACCTTGTCTGAAGCAACTTTACAAAATTAACATTCACACAAAAAATGGATATGGAAACCAGGAACGAATACAGCGTTCCAATAATAAAGTGTGCCTCTTCCGGATCATTAACTAATTTAGACCGAATCAGGAAATACAACGAAATGGATAATGCAATAATCGCTGATGCAATGATGTACGGTTTAATTCTTTTAATTTTCATTCTTCTAATTTACATAATTAAAATTCAATTCTATACTGTATCATCGGAAAAATCCCAAGCTGATACACCACTTCTTCTTTCATCTCTCCCTTATCATAACTCATCTGGTAAGGATTTTGATGATTGGTGACATTCTGAATATCAAGGGCAAATTCTTGTGAGGCACTGGCTCCATCAGTGCGGTAAGCGATTCGGATATCTGCCCTGAAATAATCTTCAAATCGTTTACTAAAAACCTGTTCTTTGTCATATTTTATAAAATTGGATTGGAGTGTAGCGCCCACATCCACCGGTGTATAGCGCTGACCACCGGCGGTAGTGACTTTCGCATCCACTGCAATGAACCGTTTCTTTTCTTTGGCTTTATTGACAGGCAACTCAAAGTCTTTCCCAAACAATGCATTCACTACATGATTACCATTAAATGCACTATTTCTTAATATATTATCACTTCCCCTGTATTTTGATTCAAATAATGAAGCTGTGATAAGGTAATACATGCCACCGCTTAAAAACTTTTCAATGGTCAGCTCCAGTCCATAGTTATACCCCTCTCCACCATTCACCAGGCTGTCGGGATATTGTTGTTCCCAGGAGGTCATGTTGATCAGTGAAAAAGAACTGGATGCAGGCTCTACTACGCTTTGGAATATATCCTGAAAATAGGCCTCGGCTTTAATCCTCATATCTTTTGCAATCATCCTGTCATATCCAATCACATAATGATGGGCCTTGCTGAAACCAATGGATTGATTGGGCCTATACTTGTTCCCTGCACTGCCCGGAAATTCAAGAAAATACAAATGCAATGGCATGGTTTGACTGTGTAGTCCATAGCCGGCGCTAATGCTTTGGCGATCATCCAATTTCCATTTCACGGCAAAACGGGGCTCCAACGAAAATGCTTCATTAAAATTAAGATATTGTGCATGAACACCTGTGTTGAATGTTATTGCATCGGTGGGTCTGAACTGCCAATGTGTGAAAGCCTGATGAAAATATGCCTGTCCACTATAGTTCAATGAAACAATAAAATCATTCAGTGCATTACTGAAATAATTATTAAATAACTCAAAATGAATCTGTTGACTCTTTCCGCCTATTTTGATATGATGCTTTGCATTGAACTTTTTATTGAGCTCTGCCTGTATAAATAGCCTGCTTTCTTTAAGCCGGTTATTGCCTATGTTCCATGTCTCATTAGTTACCGCATGAACCGAGTCTGCCCGTCCATTATTATATATTCCGGAAGCGCCTATGGCAATCTCTGAATAAAACCCTTTGCCAAAGATATAATTATGCTTTAGTCCTATCACGCCCTGCCTGTTAAAGCTAAATATATCAAGCCCTTCATAAGCATACAGGTTTTTTTCTTCTTTGGTGGTATCGCGTTCACTGTAAATAAAGTTGATTGCACTATGGCCTCCCAGTCCAAAAAAAGTAAAGCGGCCTGCCTTTTTGGTGGGCAGGTTTACTTTAAAGGTAAGGTCCTGGTAGTCGGGAACAGCTTCGCCCGTGCCAAAGTTAATACCCATGGCTTTGAGCACACCCATGGTTGAATATCGGTAATTCACGAGGTATGACGAACGGCTGTCTCTTGAAATCGGGCCTTCTGCACCGAGTTCAAACCCATTGAACCCGATTTGCCCTAAAAACTCGTGTGTTTCATAATTGCCGTTTCGCATGCTCAGGTCAAACACTCCCGACATGGCATTGCCATATTCTGCCGGGAAAGCGCCGGTGATAAAATCAGAATTACTCAACACATTATTATTTAACATGCTCACGGGCCCGCCGGTGGCCCCCATCCCTCCAAAGTGGTTGGGGTTCGGGATGTCCACACCTTCCAGCCGCCACAACAAGCCAACTGGAGAATTGCCCCGAATCACGATATCATTCACCGCATCATTGGAAGTCCCCACCCCGGCATAGTTGGCTGCCATCCGCGACACATCGTTGCGAGCGCCGGCATAGCGTTTGCTTTCCTCAACCGTAAAGGTGCGTGCACTGATGCTGGCCATCCGGTTGACAGACTCAGCCTTTTTGGAGGCTTTAACAGTCACCTCCTCCACTTTTTCTACTTTTTCGGTAAGCTCAATGGTGAGTACCAGCTCTTTGCCTGAAGTGATGTTCAGATTGTTCACGCCAGCCGGTTGGTATCCCACAAAGCTGGCTATTACATTGGCTCTTCCGATAGGCACTCCGGTAATGGTAAAATACCCTTCTGCATCGGTGATGGTACCTGATTGTTCTCCATTATACTCTACAACAAGGCTTGCCCCGGGCAATGACACCCGGCTCTGCTTGTCAATCACCCGCCCCCGAATAGTCTGATGTACTTCAGCGGTTTCTTCGCCTGCCCAAACCACTGTAAAACAAAAAAATAAACCCATTGTAAATAATTTCCCAAATTTCATTTTTTTATCTTTTTACAATTAATAATTGTTGTTGTTTACACACAGATCACTCTTTTTTCACATGCAATGACTTTTGTTGAAAGCCATTGTTCTGCATGAACATTCCTTTATAAACCAACATTTCATTTAAGACACAAATATACATTAAGCCTGTACGCTGAATAAAATATTTTTTGATGAGCGTGGAAAATGAGGGGATGGATGTGGTGATGTGGTATGTAGATTGTAGTGGGAGTAGAAATAAATGCTTTTTCCCCTTCGGGGTAATTTTCTTCGTTGTGCTTTACTAACAGAGCGTTGCCCTGCATTTTCGCTTAAGGGGACTTCTAATAATTCCTTTCTTTCAAAAAACAAATATAATGAATAAGATGCAAGGCATAAATTTTTCTGAATAGCCTTAGCTATTTAGAAAAATTTTAACGCTGTCAGATTATTTATTATATTAGTTCCCGTAGGGTTTTCAGAATTTCTCATATACTGCTTTTCTATCTGCAACTACCCACAATGCCTGCCAACTGAAACTGCCTCCTTCTACCCTACTTTACTTCCTGCATCTTCCTCACAATTTTCAGCACCATTCGTTTTGGGAAAAAAGGAACCATTTTTAACATTATTTTCAGAATAAACGGGAGGCCGGATATTACATCAATTTTTCCTTTTACCATGCCATTGTATCCATCTTCTGCTACTTTACGTGAACTGGCTGCATATTTAAACAATTGCGTTTTATCCATTCCCGATATCCGTCCAAATTCCGTTTCTGTTGCACCTGGCATCAGGTTGGTGACTGTAACATTGGTGCCGTGAAGCTCTTCGGCAATGGCATTGCTAAAAAATGTCACATACGCTTTAGTTGCATAATACACTGCTTGTAAGGGGCCTGGCATTAACGATGCTGTTGAAGAAACATTCAATATTTTCCCAGAACCTCTCTTTATAAAGTCAGGCAGGTATAACCTGGTCAACGCAGTTAGCGCAACAATATTCAAATTGATCATTGTCAAATCCGTTTCCATTTCCCGTTCATAAAATTTTCCAATCCCGCCAAAACCGGCATTATTGATCAAATAGTTTATTTCAATACCTGCATTTTTTATGTCATCATACACTTCTTTGGGTGCCCCGGCCAGTGAGAGGTCTTTTGAAATAACCATCACCTTAACAGCATATTCACGTTCCAATGCTATTTTGATCTGTTCCAGTTTATCTTTTCTCCTGGCTACGACCACCAAATCTCCGCCACGTTCGGCATGAATCGCACATAATTCCTTTCCTATGCCACTGGAGGCGCCTGTAATGAGTGCTGTTTTGTTCATTTATTATTTTGTAAGCTATGTATACTTTATTTGTTTTTTAAGATATCTATTTTTGTAATGTGAATTATTCATTTTAAAATTCATAGATTAAAGGTGTTAAAAATACACTTGAAATAAAAACCCGGGATCACCCGGGTCTTATATGTTTTGTTTATTCTTCTTCCTCTACTTGCTGATGTTCTTTGAGAAGTTTTTCCTGTACATCTGGTGGAACTTCCTGATATTTATTAAATTTCATATTATAAATGGCTCTACCATTGGTTAATGAATTCAATGAGGTTGAATATTTATCCATTTCTGCCAAAGGCGCCTGGGCATTAATTATTTCAAAACCACCTTCACTGTCCATTCCCTGAACCATGGCACGTCTTCCCTGCAGGTCACTCATCACGTCACCCATGCTATCGGCCGGAACATATACCTGTAAATCAAAAATCGGTTCAAGAATTTTAGGATTGGCTTTCATAAAGGCCTTTTGAAAAGCATTTCGGCCAGCAGTTTTAAAAGAAATCTCATTGGAGTCCACCGGGTGCATCTTTCCGTCATATACTGCTACTCTTATATCCCTGGCATAACAACCTGTCAGCGGGCCTGATTCCATTTTTTCCATGATCCCTTTAACAATGGCAGGTAAAAATCGGGCATCTATGGATCCACCTACAATGCAGTTATAAAATATCAATTTCCCGCCCCATTCCAAATCATGTTCCTCTTTATTCCGTACATTTATTTTTATGTCTTTTCCATCAATATTATACGATTTGGGGTCAGGTTTATTTTCATCATAGGGTTCAATAACTAAATACACTTCTCCAAACTGTCCGGCACCCCCGGATTGTTTCTTATGACGATGGTCTGCCTGAGCTGTCTTGGTAATCGTTTCCCTGTAAGAAATTTTGGGTTTTATAAATTCATTGCCTACATTAAATATATTGTCAAGATGCCATTTTAAAATATTCAAATGATACTCTCCCTGGCCATGCACAATAATTTGTTTCAATTCTTTTGAATACTCAATGACAATGGTTGGGTCCTGGTTATGCATTTGTTGCAATGCTGTTCCTAACTTTTCTTCTTCGCCTTCTGTAGCAGGTTTTATAGCGCTTCTGTGTTTGGGGTTCGGAAACTCGATCGGTTCCATTGGTTTGGCGTTGTTATCACTACTTAGCGTATTATTCGTTTTGGTATTTTTTAATTTTACAGTTGCGCCAAGGTCACCTGCTGATAATTTATTTACTTTATTTCTTTCTTTGCCTAAAATGGCATATACCTGAGATAATCTTTCTTTGGTTGCGGTATTTATATTGAATAAGTCCATTCCTTCACTTATTTCACCGGATGCCACTTTAAAAAAATTAATTTCACCAATATGAGATTCCAATGATGTTTTAAATACCAATGCATTTACTTTTGCAGAAGGATCACATGGCACTTCTTCACCGTCAGCATTTTTATCGGCAGGCATTTCATTCGGTGCAGGCAATGCATTCACTAAAAAATTAAGCAATGCATCAATGCCAATATCTTTTTTTGCAGAAACGGAAAGTACAGGAAATAATCCCCTGTTTCTGATTCCTTCTTTTAATCCTCTTTGTAATTCTTCCTGAGTTAAATCTTCTTTTTCAAAAAATATCTCCATCAATTCTTCGTCATTCTCTGCTGCTTTTTCGATCAACTCATTTCTTAATTCTTCAGCCTGAGATTTTTGGTCATCTGGTATGTCTTTTATTTCTACTTTTCCATCACCTGAATAAGTGTGCATTTTCATTGAAATGACGTCAATAACTGCATTAGCCTCAGAACCTGTTGTTACAGGATATTGAACCAAAACAACATTACTTCCAAAATGTTCTTTTAAATCTTCCATGCATTTCTCGAAATTGGCTTTCTCATGATCAATTTGATTCACAACAAAAACAGTGGGCTTCTCTCTTTCTGAAAGATACCGGTTTTGTATTTCGGTTCCTACTTCTACACCATTTTGTGCATTAATTGTTAATATACCTGTATCTGTAACATGCAATGCTGAAAGCAGACTGCCGGAAAAATCATCCAACCCGGGTGTGTCTAAAATATTCACTTTACAATTGTTATGTTCAGCATATAATAACGAAGAAAAAATGGAATTTTCATTTGCATGTTCTACTTCATTATAATCTGAGACGGTATTTTTATTTTCAACTTCACCTTTTCTGTTTATTGCATTACTTACAAATAGTATAGATTCGGCTAAAGTTGTTTTTCCTGATTTTGAATTACCTAAAAATGAAATATTTCTGATGTTTTCTGATGAATAATTTTTCATGTTACGAAATTTTTATATTAATATGGTTTTTTTGCAAAACTATAATTTTATTTTATTGAATGTTCAAATACAACAAAAATATTCACTTGACCAAGTATAAACATATTAAATTATTTTAAAAAAATATCTACATTTAAGTCTGATTTTCTGCTTATTACAAACAAATAAGTGAAATTTATTAAAAAACTTTATAAATTATTTTCTTATACTCTTGCTTAATAGAAAAAAATAAAATACTTTTGCAGTCCATTTTTTTTAACATTTTGAACAATTTTTCAACAATAACTTAATCTTTGGTTAAATATAATACAATTTTATAATGCCAACAATACAACAATTAGTCAGAAAAGGCAGAAAAAAGATACGAGAGAAGAAGAAAGCACCTGCATTGGATGCATGTCCTCAGAAAAGAGGTGTGTGTGTTAGGGTATATACCACAACGCCCAAAAAACCAAATTCGGCAATGAGAAAGGTTGCCAGGGTGCGATTAACGAATGGAAAGGAGGTCAACTCATATATCCCGGGTGAAGGACACAATCTTCAGGAACACTCTATTGTGCTCATCAGGGGTGGCAGGGTAAAAGACTTACCTGGTGTAAGATATCATTTAATACGAGGTGCATTGGATGCATCCGGTGTAGACGGAAGAATGCAGAGGCGTTCTAAATATGGTACTAAAAAGCCTAAAAAATAATTAAAGCCATGAGAAAAGCCAAAAAAGCAAAAAAACGTGAATTAGCATTAGACCCAGTTTATAAAGAACAAAAGGTCACCAGATTTGTGAATTGTTTAATGGAAAACGGCAAAAAAAATACAGCATACAAAATTTTTTATAATGCAATGGAAATCATTGATGGAAAAATAAAAAATTTTGAAGAAGACAATGCACTCGAAATATGGAAAAAAGCACTTGAAAATGTGACTCCGATGGTGGAAGTAAGGAGCCGCAGAATTGGTGGAGCCACCTTTCAAATACCTCAGGAAGTAAGGCCTGACCGGAAAGTTGCTCTCAGCATGAAAAACCTGATCGGTTTTGCAAGGCAACGAAACGGTAAAACCATGAGTGAAAAACTTGCAGCAGAGATCATGGCAGCTTATAAAAACGAAGGAGGTGCATTCAAGAAAAAAGATGACATGCACAGAATGGCAGAATCAAATAAAGCATTTGCACATTTTAGATTTTAACCCTAAAATGTGAAATCCAAAAACAATGAATTTAGAGTACACAAGAAATATTGGAATCATGTCGCATATTGATGCTGGTAAAACAACAACAACAGAACGTATGTTGTTTTATACAGGCATCACATATAAAATGGGAGAAGTACATGAAGGCGGTGCGACAATGGACTGGATGGAACAGGAACAGGAAAGAGGGATTACCATTACTTCTGCTGCTACTACAACATTCTGGAAATACAACAACAACCAATATAAAATCAATATCATAGACACTCCCGGACACGTTGATTTCACTGTAGAAGTAGAACGTTCTTTGAGAGTATTGGATGGTGCTATTGCAATTTTCTGTGCTGTTGGAGGTGTTGAACCACAAAGTGAAACAGTATGGAGGCAAGCCGATAAATATGGCGTACCCAGAATTGCTTTTATCAATAAAATGGACAGGATTGGTGCTGATTTTTATAATGTTGCCAACCAAATAAAAGAAACCTTTAATACCAAACCTGTTATATTACAACTCCCCATTGGCAAAGAAGAAACATTTAAAGGGGTTATTGACCTCATTGAAGAAAAAGCAATAGTATGGTATGATGATGAAAAATTAGGTGCCAATTATGAAATGGTAGATATTCCAAAAGAAATGGAAGAAGAAGCTGCATCATACAGAGAACAATTATTAGAATTTGCTGTGGAATTAGATGACGATCTGTTTGAACGTTATATGGACAATCCTGATCAAATCACAAAAGACGAAATCAAACACTCCATAAGAAAAGGAACCATTAATCAGGAAATAATTCCGGTGCTTTGTGGTGCTTCCTTTAAAAATAAAGGTGTCCAAAGACTCCTCGATGCCGTTACCGCTTTTCTTCCCAGTCCCTTAGACGTCGGTGCTGTTAATGGTTTCGATCCCAGAACCAAGAATAGTATAGAACGGAAACCAAACAATAATGACCCATTGGCTGGGCTGGTTTTTAAAATTGCCACAGATCCTTTTGCCGGAAGATTATCCTTTGTCCGTGTTTATTCAGGTGAACTCAAACCCGGATTACAAGTACTGAACACAAGGACAGGCAAGAAAAATAGAATCACCAGGCTTTTTCAGATGCATTCAAACAAACAAAATCCAAAAGAATCTATTCACGAAGGAGACATTTGTGCAGTAGTTGGATTTAAAGAAGTCACCACCGGTGATACGATTTGCGATGTAAAAAGCCCAATACTCCTCGAAGATATTACATTCCCGGAACCAGTTATTCATATTGTAGTAGAACCCAAAACCAAAGCCGATATTGACAAATTAAGCATTGCCCTCTCCAAACTAGCAGAAGAAGACCCTACATTTAAAGTAAAAACAGACGAAGAAACAGGACAAACCATCATCAGTGGTATGGGAGAACTTCATCTCGAAATACTTATTGACAGATTACAACGTGAATTTAATGTAGACTGCAATAAAGGACAACCACAGGTATCATATAAAGAACAACTCACACAAACCGTTTCTCACAGGGAAGTATTCAAAAAACAAACAGGTGGTAAAGGTAAATTTGCCGACATCTCTGTTGAAATAGGGCCTGCTGATGAAGAAGAAAAAGAATTGCAATTTGTAAATGAAATAAAAGGCGGAAACATCCCTAAAGAATACATCCCAAGTATAGAGCACGGCTTCAAAGAAGCAATGCATAATGGTGTATTAGCAGATTATCCATTAGACAGCATGAAAGTAGTCTTAAAAGACGGTTCTTATCATGATGTAGATTCTGATGCTTTATCATTTGAAATAGCTGCTAAAAGTGCATTCCGCAATGCCTGCCGTAAAGCAAAACCCATCTTGTTGGAACCCGTAATGAAAGCTGAAATAGTGACCCCCGAAGAACATATGGGTGATGTAGTATCGGATTTAAACAGAAGAAGAGCACGAATTATTGGAATGGACTCCAAAGCCGGCGGAAGAATTGTGAAAGCTGTGGTACCATTGGCAGAACAGTTCGGATATGTCACCGTACTCAGAACATTAACATCAGGACGCGCTACAACAACAATGGAATTTTCACATTATGAGGAAGTTCCCACTGAAATTGCACGCGAAATTGTAGAAAAAATAAAAGGAAAGGTTGAACTAGTTTAAAACATATCAATATATTTTAAAATGAGTAATCAAAAAATACGAATAAAATTAAAATCATACGATCACAATTTAGTAGATAAGTCTGCTGAAAAAATTGTGAAAACTGTAAAAACAACCGGTTCTGTTGTAAGTGGCCCTATCCCTCTTCCAACACACAAACGGATTTTTACAGTACTCAGATCAACCTTTGTTAACAAAAAATCAAGGGAACAATTTGAATTATCATCGTATAAACGCTTGCTGGATATTTACAGCTCTACTCCAAAAACCATTGATGCACTAATGAAATTAGAGCTTCCAAGTGGTGTAGAAGTTGAAATAAAAGTATAATTATTAAAACAATAGAATAAAATGGCCGGATTAATCGGAAAAAAAATAGGTATGACATCAGTCTTTCTTGAAAGCGGACTAAATATACCCTGCACAGTGATTCAGGCTGGTCCTTGTACAGTTACCCAGATCAAGAACAATGAAAAAGACGGGTATAGTGCTGTTCAATTAGGCTTTGGTGACAAAAAAGAAAAGCATAGCAATAAACCAGAAATGGGCCATTTCAAAAAATCTAAAACAAAGCCCAAAAGAAAAGTTGCTGAATTTCAGTTTAACAAAGAATTCAATTTAGGTGATGAAGTAAAAGTAGAAGACATATTCCAGACTGCAGATTTCATTAAAATCAGCGGAATATCAAAGGGTAAAGGCTTTCAGGGTGTTATGAAAAGACATGGATTCAGGGGCACCAATGATGCCACGCATGGACAACATAAAACCCCTCGCGCTCCTGGTGCAATCGGAATGTCCTCAGACCCGTCAAGAGTTTTTAAAGGAATGAGGATGGCCGGACAGACAGGAAATAAAAAAGCAACTGTAAGCAATATTGAAGTAATAAAAGTCAATAACGAAAACAACCTTCTATTAGTAAAGGGAGGAATTCCCGGACCTAAAGGTTCTTATATAATAATAGAAAAATAATGGAAGCAAAAATTTTAACCATACAAGGCGAAGATACCGGAAAAAAAATAAATCTGGACGAAACAATTTTTGGCGTATCTCCTAATGATCATGTCATTTATCTTGATGTAAAAAGATATTTGGCAAATCAACGAAAAGGGCTTGCTAAGTCAAAAGAACGTTCAGAAGTAACAGGAAGTACCAAAAAAATCAAACGCCAAAAAGGCACCGGAACAGCCAGGGCCGGGTCGCGGAAATCTCCCATCTTCAAAGGAGGTGGAACAGCTTTTGGCCCAAGACCAAGAGAGTACAACATTAAGATCAATAAAAAAGTAAAACAACTGGCTAAATATTCAGCTTTAAGTTACAAAGCTAATGACAACAGCATTATGGTTGTCCAGGACTTTCAATTTGATGAACCCAAAACCAAAAACATGGTATCAGTTCAGGATAATCTTAAAATAAACAACAAAAAAATGCTATTGGTGTTACCAAAAGAAGATAAAAACATATATTTGTCCTCCCGGAATTTAGGGAATATTAAAGTCGTGACTGTTTCTGATTTAAACACCTACGACATTATGAATCATCATATTTTATTGTTCAATGAAAGTTCAATAAATCATTTACAAAAAAATAATTAAAGAAGTAATATGATTGACATATTAATAAAACCGGTGGTTACTGAAAAAATGAATGATAAGGGTGAAGCCCTTAATCAATTTGGATTTATTGTGGATAAAAATGCCAATAAATTGCAAATCCGGGATGCAGTAGAAGAAATGTATGGTGTAACAGTAACAGATGTCAACACCATGAAATATAAAGGCAAGAAAAAAAGCCGTTTTACAAAGACCGGCATCATCACAGGCAGAAAAAACAATTATAAAAAAGCCATTGTGACACTTGCCAATGGAGAAAATATTGATTTTTACAGTAATATATAATTAGGACTATGGCAGTAAAAAAGAAAAAACCAATAACTCCGGGATTACGTCATAAAGTAGCAAATACTTTTGAAGAAATTACTACTTCTGAACCTGAAAAATCATTATTGCGCCCATTGAAAAAAACCGGCGGGCGGAATAATAAAGGACGGATGACCATCAGATACCACGGAGGAGGTCATAAAAAAAAATACAGGATAATTGATTTCATTAGGGATAAAGAAAATGCTCCTGCTAAAGTTAAAAGCATTGAATATGATCCGAACCGTACTGCATTTATTGCATTATTGTACTACCAGGACGGAGAAAAAAGATATATTCTTGCACCAAATGGCTTAGAAGTAGGTCAAACTGTTGAAAGCGGGAAAGACATTTCACCCAATATCGGGAATGCGATGTACCTTTCAGACATTCCTTTGGGAACAATTATTCATAATGTTGAGCTAGCACCCGGAAAAGGAGGAATACTGGCCAGAAGTGCAGGAGGGTATGCTCAAATCACCTCTCGTGCCGGAAAATATGCAATCATCAAATTACCTTCCGGTGAATCGAGAATGGTATTGGTGAAATGCAAGGCTACAATCGGCACCCTTTCAAATTCAGACCATGGGCTTGAACGTTCTGGTAAAGCCGGAAGGTCAAGATGGAAAGGCAGAAGGCCACGGGTAAGAGGTAAAGCCATGAACCCGGTAGACCATCCTATGGGAGGTGGTGAAGGTAAGGCATCAGGAGGACTGCCAAGATCGCGCAATGGAATCCCTGCAAAAGGATTCAAAACAAGAGCAAAAAATAAACAGTCTAACAAATATATAGTTGAAAAAAGAAAATAACTAATTAATAATATTATTTATATATATGGCTAGATCAATTAAAAAAGGTCCATTTGTAGATCACGGACTGCAGAAAAAGATAACCGCAATTAAAGAATCAGGTAAAAAGAAAGTCATTAAAACCTGGTCGCGCCGGTCAATGGTGACCCCAGATTTCGTCGGCATAACAATTGCTGTTCACAATGGACACAAATTCATCCCTGTGTATATTACAGAAAACATGGTAGGCCATAAACTCGGCGAATTCGCCCCTACCAGAGTATTCAAAGGACACGGCGGAAAACAAAAATAAATATTGAATTAAACAATACAACAATATTGACATGGGTGCTAGAAAAAGATTAAAAGCAGAACAATTAAAAAAAGAAAAGCAAAGCACATATTTTGCTATACTCAAAAACTGTCCGGTCCCTCCAAGAAAAATGAGGCTCATAGGTGACATGATACAAGGTGAAGAAGTAAACAGGGCACTGGACCTTTTAAAATTTTGTTCCAAAAAAGGAGCTAAATATGCTGAAAAAACATTGATGTCTGCTATAGCCAACTGGCAAAACAAAAACGAAGGTAAACGCCTGGAAAGCAGTCAATTATTTGTACAAAAGGTTAATGTAAACGAAGGACGAACATTAAAACGCTTACGTCCGGCAGCAATGGGAAGGGCAAATATCATAAGAAGACGGGCAAACCATTTAAGCATATACATAGACAGCCTCGAAAGCATTAATCAACCAGCAGAGGAACCAGTTACAACCTCTGAAAATAATAATGAAACCAATAAAGAATCATAAATAATCAATAATCAATGGGACAAAAAGTAAATCCAATAAGCAATCGTTTGGGAATTATCAAAGGCTGGGAATCCAATTGGTTCGGTGGCAAGAAATATGGAGATAAACTATATGAAGACAATAAGATAAGGGAGTATCTCTATGCAAGGCTGTCTAAAGCAAGTATTTCAAACATCATCATAGAAAGAACGCTAAAATTAATAACAGTAACAATTAACACAGCAAGACCTGGTATTATAATCGGAAAAGGTGGACAAGAAGTTGACAGGTTGAAAGAAGAGCTAAAAAAACTCACAAAAAAAGAAATACAAATCAACATATTTGAAGTTAAAAGGCCTGAACTGGACGCCAATATTGTAGCATATAACATTGGTCGGCAAATAGAAGGCCATATATCATATAAACGTGCTATAAAAATGGCTATCACAGCAACCATGAGAATGGGAGCAGAAGGAGTGAAAGTAATTATTTCCGGCAGATTGGGGGGTGCTGAAATGGCCAGAAATGAAACTTACAAAGAAGGAAGGATTCCGTTGCATACATTGCGGGCTGATATTGACTTTGCAAGTGAAAGATCCAAAACAAAGGCAGGTGTCATTGGTGTAAAAGTATGGATTTGCAAAGGGGAAGTCATTGGCAAACGGGATTTATCTCCAAACATTGGAATAAAAAACACCAAACAAAGAGGTAAAAAGAAAAGAAAATAATTATATAAATTAATATATAACAAGGAAAGACCATGCTACAACCTAAAAAAACAAAATATTCAAAGCAACAAAAAGGCAAAATGAAAGGAAATGCCAAAAGAGGATATACACTGGCATTTGGTACTTTTGGCATTAAAACCCTTGAAGAAGCCTGGATCACAGAAAGACAGATTGAAGCTGCACGTATTGCAACAACAAGATACATGAAGCGTCAGGGGCAATTATGGATCAGAATATTTCCTGACAAACCTATCACCAAAAAACCTGCAGAGGTAAGAATGGGTAAGGGAAAAGGAAACAATGAAGGATTTGTGGCACGTGTAAGTCCGGGAAGAATAATCATGGAAGTAGATGGTGCCACATTGGATGTTGCGAAAGAAGCACTCCGGCTTGGTGCACAAAAACTGCCTGTGAAAACAAAAACGGTTGTACGGTGTGATTATGTAGAAGAATCAGCTTAAAAACAAATAAACAATGAAAAACGAAGAAATAAAAGAATTAACAGATAAAGAAATCATTGAACGGCTTGAAAACGAAAGACAGTTTTTAACCAAATTACGGTTAAACCATGCCATCTCTCCTTTGGACAACCCACTGAAACTGAAAGAATCCAAAAAAAATATAGCACGGTTAAAAACCGAACAAACAAAACGTAATAGCAATATAACTACAACTAAAGAATAATGGAAGCAACAGCTAAAATAACAAGAAATAAAAGAAAAGAACGAATAGGCGTTGTTGTAAGCAACAAAATGGATAAGACAGGTGTCATAGTCGTAAGAAGAAAGATACAGCACCCTATTTACAAGAAATTCGTGAATAAGTCTAAAAAATTCGTTTTTCATGATGAGAAAAATGAATGCAATGAAGGCGATTTAGTACAAATAATTGAAACAAGGCCATTAAGCAAAAGAAAAAGATGGCGTCTCTTAACAATACTGGAAAGAGCTAAATAAAATATAACCATGATACAACAAGAAAGTAGATTAACAGTAGCAGACAATAGTGGTGCAAAAACTGCATTATGCATAAAAGTATTGGGTGGCAGTCGGAAAAGATATGCCACTATAGGTGACGAAATTGTTGTCACTATAAAAGAAGCTGTACCTTCCAGCAAGGTTACAAAAGGAACAATTTCAAAAGCTATTGTTGTCAGAACAAATAAAGAAGTAAGAAGAGAAGACGGTTCATATATTCGGTTTGATGACAATGCAGTTGTCTTAATAAACGAAGTAGGCGAATTAAGGGGTACCAGAATATTTGGGCCCATTGCCAGAGAACTTAGGAATCAATACATGAAAATTATATCACTTGCTCCTGAAGTGCTTTAAAAAATATAATAATATGCAAAAAAAGATTCATATCAAAAAAGGTGATACTGTCATAGTGAATTCCGGCGAGTATAAAGGCCATAAAGGAAAAATTCTGCAAATTTTCAATAAACAGAACAGAGCGCTTGTAGAAGGTGCAAATATGGTTTCAAAACATACAAAGCCAAATTCAGAAAACCCCAAAGGGGGTATATTAAAAAAAGAAGCCCCGATACATATTTCAAACTTAATGCTTATAGACCCTTCATCCGGTGAAGCTACAAGAATCGGGCGTAAATTAAATGAAAATAAAAAACTTATTCGGTATTCTAAAAAATCTGAAGAGGAAATTAAATAATGGAAAAAACAATCCCTACATACCAAAAAAGGTATTTTGAAGAAGTTGTACCTGCATTGCAAAAGGAATTTAAATATAAATCCTCCATGCAGGTCCCAAGATTAAAAAAAATTGTCATTAACCGTGGAATTGGAGCCGGTGTATCAGATAAAAAACAAGTTGATGTTGCTCAACAGGAGTTGTCGCTTATAGCCGGTCAAAAAGCCATTTTAACCTATTCAAAAAAGGCCATCAATAACTTTAAGTTAAAAGAGGGCATGCCCATTGGAACAAAAGTAACCCTGCGCAGAGAAAAAATGTATGAATTTTTAGAAAGACTGCTTTGTTTTGCTCTTCCTCGTATTAAGGATTTCAGTGGAATCTCTTCAAAATTCGATGGCAGAGGAAATTATAGTTTAGGAATTGAAGAACAAATCATTTTTCCTGAAATATTTTTAGACAATGTTGAAAAAATTATGGGTCTTGAAATTTCATTTGTCACAAGCACAAACAGTGATGAAGAAGCTCATGCACTTTTAAAGAAATTTGAATTCCCATTCAAATCATAAAAAAATATCATTATGGCTAAAGAATCAATGATTGCAAGAGAACGCAAGCGCCAAAAATTGGCTGACAGATATGCTGAAAAAAGAGCTAAACTTAAAGCCGAAGGCGATTATGTTGGCCTCAGCAGGCTTCCGAGGAACTCCAACAAAATAAGACAACACAACCGTTGTAGCATAACCGGAAGGCCCAAAGGTTATATGCGCACATTCGGAATCAGCAGAATTCAATTCCGGGAAATGGCTTCTAAAGGCCTTATTCCGGGTATAAAAAAAGCAAGTTGGTAAAAATTAAATCATAAAAATATCATGAAAGTAACCGATCCTATATCCGACTACCTGACACGCATAAGAAATGCCCAAATGGCAAGGCATATGGTAGTTGAAATACCTGCTTCAAATATTAAAAAAAATATTACAAAGGTATTGCATGAAAAAGGATATATTTTAAGCTATAAATTTGATGATGAAAAAGGACCTCAAGGAACCATTAAAATAGCTTTAAAATATAATCCCGAAACAAAAATGCCAGCTATCAAAGAAATGAGACGGATCAGCAAACCAAGCTTAAGGCAATATACAGGTAAAGATGATATCCCAAGAGTACTGAATGGACTGGGCATTGCAATACTGAGTACTTCTAAAGGTGTTTTAACAGATAAAGAGGCCCGAAAAGAAAATATAGGTGGTGAAGTATTATGTCATATTTATTAAAAAGGAATTATCATGTCACGAATAGGAAACTTACCAATACAAATACCTGAAAAGGTTGAAGTAAACATTAACAAAGAAAATGAAGTTAATGTTAAAGGCCCCTTGGGAGAACTGTCGGAAAAAGTGCATTCTGATATTAAAGTAAATATTAATGAAAACATTATCACTTTTGAAAGACCTACAGAACTTAAACGTCATAAATCAATGCATGGATTATACCGGGCATTAGTACAAAATATGATACATGGGGTGAGCAAAGGATATCAAATACAACTTGAACTGATTGGAGTAGGATTCAGAGCAGAAGCTAAAGATGATTTGTTGGAAATGAACCTGGGATATTCTCATGATATCATTTTTCAGATACCTAAAGAAATTAAGGTAGAAACAGTTACTGAAAAACGTGGAAATCCTAAAATAACGCTTACAAGTCATGACAAACAACTTGTCGGACAAGTAGCAGCAAAAATTCGATCGCTCAAGAAGCCCGAACCATATAAAGGAAAAGGTATCAAATATATTGATGAACATATTAGAAGAAAAGCAGGTAAAACTGGTGTATAACCTAAAACACATTTTAAAAAATGGCCTTAACAAAATTCGAACGTAGAAAAAGAATAAAAAAAAGAATACAAAAAAAATTTATTGCTGACCCGGAAAGGCTCAGAATGACTATTTTTCGGAGCAATAAACATATTTGTGCCCATATCGTGGATGATATCAAAGGGGGGCCAATATTAGGTGTAACTTCACTCAGCAAAAACATTAATGATCAGAAAGCCAGTGGAGTTGAACAAGCTAAATTGGTTGGAAAACAAATAGCTAAAGAAGCTTTAGGAAAAGGAATTAAAAAAGTGGTATTTGACCGGAATGGATACTTATATCATGGCAGAGTAAAAGCTTTAGCTGAAAGTGCAAGAGAAGGTGGATTAAAATTTTAATTTTTATTATGCTTACAAATATAAAAAAGGTAAAAACAACAGATCTCGACTTAAAAGACCGCCTCGTAACAATCAGGCGTATTACAAAAGTCACCAAAGGTGGACGTTCATTCAGTTTTTCAGCCGTCGTTGTAGTTGGCGATGAAAACGGAATCGTTGGATATGGAACCGGAAAAGCAAAGGAAGTCACCACAGCCATTGCTAAAGGTGTAGAAGACGCAAAGAAAAACCTTATCCGCATCCCTGTCTATAAAGGAACCATTCCTCACGAACAAATAGCAAAATATTGTGGCGCAGAAATCCTCATAAAACCTGCTTCCAATGGTACAGGTGTAAAAGCAGGAGGTGCTATGAGAATTGTTTTAGAAAGTGTTGGAATAAAAGACGTTCTTGCAAAATCCAAAGGATCCCCGAATCCTCTAAATGTTGTAAGAGCAACTTTCTTGGGTCTTTCTAAACTAAGAGACCCATTAACAATATCACAAGAACGAGGAGTGAAACTGGAAAAAGTATTCAATGGATAAAACATATTTATAAAAAATTTATAACCATGCCTAAAGTCAGAATTACACAAATCAAAAGCAAAATAGACTCAAATAAATTCCAGAAAAGAACACTGGAAGCTCTTGGGTTGAAAAAAAATAACAGCAGTACTGAACAGGAAGATACTCCTCAAATAAGAGGTATGATTAATAAAGTAAATCATTTGGTGAAAATTGAAAAAGTATAAAATATAATATTATGGATTTAAGTAATTTAAAACCGGCAAAAGGGTCCGTAAAATCAAAAACAAGATTAGGAAGAGGAGAAGGATCTGGAAAAGGCGGAACTTCTACAAAAGGACACAAAGGCCAGCAATCCCGCTCAGGTTATAAAAAACGTCCGGGTTTCGAGGGGGGACAAATGCCTATTCACATGCGGCTTCCTAAATACGGATTTAAAAACATCAACAGAGTTGAATACAAAGCCGTTAATGTAAGCAAACTGAATGAACTGGCAGAAAAAAATAAATTAGAATCTATTGACATTCAAACAATGATTGATGCCGGGCTTGCATCTAAAAACAGTAAAATTAAAATTTTAGGCAATGGAGAACTGAAACAAAAAGTAAATGTAAAAGCCCATGCCTTTTCTAAAAAAGCAATAGAAATTATTGAATCATCTGGAGGAAACGCTGAAAAAATATAATTCTACATGAAAGCATTTATCGAGACCATAAGGAACATTTATCGCATAGAAGACCTGAGAAATAGAATTCTATATACTCTGGGTATCATTCTAATATACAGACTGGGTTCATATATAACACTGCCTGGAATTGATCCTCAATACCTGACTGCATTGAAACAACAAACATCTTCAGGGGTCATGGGATTATTAGATATGTTTTCGGGTGGAGCATTTTCAAATGCATCCATAATGGCTCTCGGTATCATGCCATATATCTCTGCTTCTATTGTTGTACAATTGCTTGGCATTGCGGTGCCATATTTTCAAAGACTACAAAGAGAAGGAGAAAGCGGACGAAGAAAAATAAATCAGATAACCAGGTATTTAACCCTTATCATCCTTTTAGTGCAAGCTCCCGGATACCTTGCAAACTTACACTCACAACTTCCTCCACAGGCATTTGCGTTACAAGGTGCTTTTTTTACAATTTCATCGGTTTTAATTCTAACCACTGGTACCATGTTTGTAATGTGGCTGGGTGAACGAATCACCGACAATGGCATTGGGAACGGAATATCATTAATCATTATGATAGGTATTATTGCACGTTTCCCTTTTGCATTGGCAGCAGAATTCGGAACCAGGCTTACAGCTGAAGGAGGAGGACTGGTCGCATTCCTGGTTGAAATCGTATTTTTATTCTTTGTATTCGTTGCAACTATTTTATTGGTACAGGGTACAAGACGAATCCCTGTGCAATATGCAAAACGTATTGTAGGAAACAAACAATATGGCGGAGTAAGACAATACATCCCATTAAAAGTAAATGCAGCTGGTGTAATGCCTATTATTTTCGCTCAAGCGCTCATGTTTCTGCCCTTAACATTTGCAAACTTTGCAGGAGCCGAATCCATGTCAGGATTTGTTTCAGCTTTTTCAAATTTTACCGGATTCTGGTATAATTTTACATTTGCTATATTGGTGATATTATTCACATACTTTTATACTGCTATTACCATTAATCCTCAGCAAATGGCTGAAGACATGAAGAAGAACGGTGGTTTTATACCAGGTGTTAAGCCAGGCCGGAGAACCGTTGAATTCCTTGATTCGATCATGTCAAAAATTACACTACCAGGCTCAATCTTTTTAGCATTGGTTGCTATCCTGCCTGGTTTCGCTACATTGGCAGGGATTAATAGTCAGTTTGCCCAATTTTATGGAGGAACATCATTGCTCATTTTAGTTGGAGTAATATTGGACACACTGCAACAAATTGAAAGTCATTTGCTTATGAGGCATTACGACGGCCTGATGAAAGGAACTAAAATTAAAGGCAGAGCCGGCGGTGCTGCAGTGATTTAATAACTAGCGTTCTTTGATGAAATTTTATTGTAAAAATGATGCTGAAATAGAATTACTTAGGGAAAGTAATCTATTGGTATCAAAAACATTAGGAGAGATTGGAAAACTCGTAAAACCTGGTGTTACAACACTAAAACTCGACCGGTTTGCTGAAGAATATCTCAGAGATCATGGTGGGGTTCCGGGGTTTTTAGGATATAAAGGATTTCCTAATACCCTGTGTACATCAGTGAATAGCGAAGTTGTCCATGGCATTCCCTCTGACCGTGAGTTGAAAGATGGAGACATTGTTTCAATTGACTGCGGTGTGATATTGAATGACTTTTATGGTGATTCAGCTTATACATTTGAAGTTGGTGAAGTAGATTCAGCAACAAAAGAATTGCTGTCGACAACTAAGCAGTCACTTTACAAAGGCATTGAAAAAGCAATATGTGGTAACCGTCTGGGTGATGTGGGACATGCAATCCAGTCATTCGTGGAAGACAAAGGATATTCAGTAGTAAGAGAAATGGTTGGACACGGAATTGGCAAAAAGATGCATGAACCACCCGAAGTGCCAAATTTTGGTAAACAAGGACGGGGCAACAAATTACAAAAAGGGATGACCATTTGTATAGAACCTATGATTAACCTGGGGAAAAAAAATATAAAAGGGTGTAAAGATGGATGGACAATCAAAACAACTGATGAAAAACCATCTGCACATTTTGAACTGGCAATTGCAATAACCGGAAATAATAATCCGGCAGATATTTTATCAACCTTTAAATATATAGAAGAACAGATTTAAAATTAAATATTTTATTTTATGGCAAAACAACCATCAATAGAACAAGATGGAACGATCATCGAAGCATTATCAAATGCAAGATTCCGGGTTGAACTGGAAAACAAGCATGTGATTATTGCTCATATATCCGGCAAAATGAGGATGCATTATATTAAAATTTTGCCCGGTGATAAGGTGAAAGTAGAAATGTCACCTTACGATTTAACCAAAGGACGAATTGTATACAGATATTAAGATTTTAAAACATATAAATACATCAAAAAAATGAAAGTAAGAACTTCGGTTAAAAAGAGAACAAACGATTGCAAGACCGTAAGGAGAAAAGGGAGAGTATATGTGATCAACAAAAAAAATCCCAAATTCAAACAACGGCAAAAATAAAATTATCTAAATATAAAAGTTTTATAATATGGCAAGGATTGTAGGAATTGATCTACCTAAAAATAAGCGCGGTGTAATAGGATTAACTTATATTTTTGGCATTGGCCACAGCACTGCAAAAAAAATATTACAAGAAGCCGATGTTGATGAAAACATCAAGGTAAGTGATTGGCAAGACGACCAGATTGCACGTATAAGGAAGATAATCAACGAACAATACAAAGTAGAAGGTGCACTTCGGTCTGAAGTTCAAATGAACATCAAACGATTAATGGATATTGGCTGCTATCGTGGAATCCGTCATCGTTCCGGAATGCCGGTAAGGGGCCAAAACACTCAAAACAATGCCCGGACACGTAAAGGCAGAAAGAAAACGGTTGCTAACAAGAAAAAAGCTGTATAAAAATTGACTAAAATTTTTAATAAGACAATATAAAACTCATAATAAATGGCTAAAAAAAGCAGGACTTCCAAACGAAAAAAGATCGTACAGATCGATGTTGAAGGACAAGCATATATTCATGCATCCTTCAATAATATAATCATATCATTAACAAATCAAAAAGGCCAGGTGATCTCATGGGCTTCAGCAGGAAAAATGGGGTTTAAAGGTTCAAAGAAAAACACGCCTTATGCTGCTCAAATGGCTGCCAATGATTGTTCTAAAGTTGCATATGATTTGGGAATGCGCAAAGCAAAAGTATTTGTCAAAGGCCCCGGAGCCGGAAGACAATCTGCTATTCGTGCCCTTGACAGCAATGGCATTGAAATCACCGAAATAGTGGATGTAACTCCCATCCCTCATAATGGATGCAGGCCTCCAAAACGTAGAAGAGTATAAATATTAACTAAAAAATACCAAATATAAATATATGGCACGATACAAAGGCCCGAAAACAAAAATTGCAAGAAAAGTCGGCGAACCCATATTTGGGGCAGATAAAGTTTTTGAGAAAAAAAATTATCCACCAGGAATACACGGATTGAACAAAAAAAGAATGAAACTTTCTGAATATGGTGTTCAATTAAAAGAAAAACAAAAAGCTAAATACACATACGGATTGCTTGAAAGACAATTCAAAAAAACATTTAAAGAAGCAACCAGAAGCAAAGGTGTAACAGGTGAATTACTTCTGCAATTTTTAGAACGACGTTTAGATAATGTCGTGTTCAGACTGGGAATTGCTCCTTCACGAAGGGCGTCCAGACAATTGGTTTCGCACAAACACATCACTGTAAACGGCCAAATAGTAAATATTCCCTCTTATTTTTGCAAACCTGGTGATATTATTGCAATAAGAGAAAAAAGCAAATCATTGGAAATAATCAGTGATGCTATAAATAAAGCGGCACATGGCAAATATTCGTGGCTGGAATGGGACGGAAACCAAATGGCAGGAAAATTCAATAACATCCCTGAGCGTTCTGAAATTCCTGAAAAAATAGAAGAACAATTAATCGTAGAATTATATTCAAAATAATAATAAATATATGGCAATTTTAGAATTTCAAAAACCGGAAAAGGTAATAATGATTGATTCGGATGAATTTAAAGGTACATTCGAATTTCGTCCATTAGAACCAGGTTATGGTATGACAGTAGGTAATGCCTTGCGTAGGATTCTGTTATCATCCCTTGAAGGATATGCGATTACGCGTATCAAAATAGAAGGTGTTGAACATGAATTTTCTACTATCAAAGGCATTAAAGAAGATGTTACTGAAATTATTTTAAACCTCAAACAGGTGCGCCTTAAAAAGAAATCACAAGATGCTGAGAATGAAAGCATAAAAATTGAAATCAAAGGCAAAGATCAATTCAAAGCGGGTGATTTAAACAATTATCTTACAAATTTTGAAGTATTAAATAAAGACCTTGTAATTTGCAATATGCATGGTGATATTGCCCTCCAAATGAATTTAGACATTAATAAAGGAAGGGGATATGTTGCTGCAGAAGAAAATAAACTTCCAGAAACAGAAGAAACAGAAGAATTTGGAATAATTGCAATGGATTCAATATTTACGCCGATCAAAAATGTAAAATATTCTATTGAAAATTATCGTGTAGAACAGAAAACCGATTATGAAAAATTGATCATTGAAGTACAGACTGATGGATCAATACACCCTAAAGACTCATTAAAGGAAGCTGCGAAAATTCTTATTTATCATTTTATGTTGTTCTCAGATGAAAAAATAACACTTCAGGAAGAAGAAAAAATTGATGAAGACGAATTTAATGAAGAATTGTTGCATATGAGGCAATTATTAAAGACAAAACTCGTAGATATGGATTTGTCCGTAAGAGCTTTAAATTGTCTGAAAGCTGCTGAAGTAAACACATTGGGTGAATTAGTGCAATTCAATAAAAATGATTTATTAAAATTCAGAAATTTTGGTAAAAAATCATTGAATGAGCTCGAGGATAAATTAGTATCTCTGGGGCTTCAATTTGGAATGAATGTAAGTAAATATAAATTAGACAAAGAATAAACTGATGAGACACAAGAAAAAAACTGAGCATCTCAAACGTAAGAGTTCACATAGAAAAGCGATGTTGTCGAACATGGCCACGTCGTTAATCATGCATAAAAGAATTTCAACGACAGTTCCAAAAGCAAAAGCATTGCGTAAATATGTTGAACCATTAATAACAAAAGCAAAAGATGATTCTTTGCACTCAAGAAGGATTGTATTCCGCTATTTACAAAATAAATTTGCTGTTTCTGAACTTTTTAGAGAAGTATCTCCAAAAATAATTTCTCGTCCCGGAGGATATACAAGAATATTAAAAACCGGAAACCGTATGGGAGACAATGCAGAAATGTGTATCATAGAACTGGTTGATTACAATGAAAACATGCTTACTGTAAAAGAAACAAAAGCACAGGAAAAAGCAGGAAAAAGCAGGCGCAGAAGATCAAAGAAGAAAACAACCGAAGGTGCTGCTGAAA
Organism: uncultured Bacteroidales bacterium; assembly: GCA_964549265.1. Lineage (GTDB taxonomy): Bacteria > Bacteroidota > Bacteroidia > Bacteroidales > JBBRXJ01 > CAYMKE01. The sequence goes on from CAZJWE010000010.1 coordinate 27,929, forward strand.
CCCAAACAACCGAACAAGCACAACAAACTCCACAACAAAACGAAGGGCCTGCTGAGCAAACTCAAGCAGAAAATGAGAAGCAAACCGAACCTCAAACTCCTGAAACCAAACAAGAAAAAGTACAACAGGAAGACGTAAAGCAACAGGAAGAAAAAAAGGAAGAGCCGAAAGACGCATCAAAAGCTCAAGACCAAAAAGAAGAAAATAAAAATCAGGCAACTGAACAAAAACCAAAAAAAGAACAACCTAAAGAAAAAACTCAAGAAAAAGAAGTTCCTGAAAATAAAGAAACAGAAAATAAAAAAGAAACAGAAAAAAAGGAAGATGATAAATCAGATGACAACAAAAAATAGTTTAATATGATTCTGATTTAACAAAAAATTAAAAGGGATAAAGATCTTATATTAATAATCTTTGTCCCTTTTTTTTAACTTTGAATTTTATTAATTAATCACTTAAAAAACTATAAAATATGGGACAAATAGTAAGCGTTCATGCACGTGAAATCCTTGACTCACGTGGCAACCCAACCATCGAAGTAGAAGTAACAACAGCCAGCGGGTTTATTGGCAGAGCGGCTGTACCATCTGGCGCTTCTACAGGTGAAAATGAAGCTCTTGAACTTAGAGATGGTGACAAAAAACGTTACCTGGGAAAAGGTGTTTTGAAGGCCGTGGATAATGTAAACAAAATTATCTCAAAAGAAATTATTGGCATGGATGCTCTTGATCAGGTTGCTATTGATCAGGCAATGCTTAAACTTGATGGAACAAAAACAAAAAGCAAATTAGGTGCTAATGCCATGTTAGGTGTTTCTCTTGCTACAGCAAAAGCTGCTGCTATATATCACGATCTTCCTCTGTATCGCTATATTGGTGGAACAAATACCAAAAACCTGCCTGTTCCAATGATGAACATTATTAACGGTGGTTCACACTCTGATGCTCCGATAGCGTTTCAGGAGTTCATGATCCGCCCTGTTGGAGCAACATCGTTCCGTGAAGGTTTAAGGATGGGAGCCGAAATATTCCATTCCCTTAAAAAAGTATTAAAAGGCCGTAAATTAAGCACTGCTGTTGGCGATGAAGGTGGTTTTGCTCCTGAGCTTGAAGGCACAGAAGATGCACTTGACTCTATCATCAAAGCCATTGAAGAAGCCGGCTACAAACCAGGCCGTAAAGAAGAAGGCGGAGATGTTTCCATTGCTCTTGACTGCGCTGCTTCGGAATTCTTTGAAAATGATACATACGACTATAAAAAATTCGAAGGAGAATCCGGTGCTAACCGTTCTTCTACCGAACAAGCCGATTACCTTGCCGAATTGGTCAGTAAATATCCAATTGACTCTATTGAAGATGGAATGGACGAAAATGACTGGGATGGATGGAAAATCCTAACCGACAAAATTGGTGATAAATGCCAGTTGGTAGGGGATGATTTATTTGTAACCAATGTAGATTTCCTTAAAAAAGGTATTGAAATGGGTTGCGCCAACTCTATACTTATCAAAGTAAACCAAATTGGCACATTGACTGAAACGCTTGATGCAATTGAAATGGCACACCGCGCTGGTTATACTTCTGTAACCTCACACCGTTCAGGTGAAACAGAAGATGCAACCATTGCTGACATTGCTGTTGCAACAAACTCAGGTCAAATTAAAACCGGTTCTTTGAGCCGTTCAGACCGTATGGCAAAATACAACCAATTGCTTCGCATTGAAGAAGAATTAGGGGATTCAGCAACTTATGGTTATGAAAAAATTAAATAATAATTGAATTTTAATATATAGTAAGAGGCTGTCCAAGCAATGGACAGCTTTTTTTGTTTAAAAAATGCTATATTTAGCATTACAAGTCTATTGATTATGGCATCCAATACATTAAATACATTTATTCACCAATTTGAAACAGATGGACAGCTCATCAGGGTAAAATCTTATGTGAATCCCGAATATGAAATCACAGAGATCACCGACAGAATATCCAAGCAACTCGATTCAAAAGCACTATTATTTGAAAATACAGGATCTGAATTTCCTGTCATTACAAATCTTTTTGGAAGTTATCAACGATTTAATAAAATTTTCAGGGTCACAAAATATGGAGAGCCTTCTGACAGAATACATCAACTCATCCATGAAATACGCAGCCCTAAAATATCACTGAGAGATAAAATAAAAACCCTTTCACGACTTAAAAAACTCTCTTCATATGCACCAAAATTAAAACAAGGAAAGGGGATATGTCAACAAATCATAATGAAAACACCCGACCTCTACAAATTGCCTGTTTTAAAATGTTGGCCGAAAGACGGAGGGCCTTTTATTACATTGCCGGTTGTTCATAGCAAAGACCCCGAAACACATTCAAGAAATGTTGGGATGTACCGTATGCAAATCATTTCAGAAAACAAAACAGGCATGCACTGGCATATACATAAAGGGGGGGCAGCTCATTTTAAAAAATACAAACACCAGGGCAAAAAGATGCCCGTGGCAGTTGCATTAGGAGGAGACCCTCTGTATTCGTATGTAGCATCTGCCCCACTCCCCGATAATGTTGATGAGTATTTGTTGGCCGGATTTATAAGAAAAAAACCTGTTAAAATGGTAAAATGTATTACACAAGACATTGAGGTGCCCTCAGATGCCGATATTATTCTCGAAGGGTATATAGACCCATGTGACGAGTTATTCCTGGAAGGCCCATTTGGTGATCACACCGGTTACTATTCAAAACCTGACTATTATCCTGTTTTAAATATTACCTGTATTACACATAAAAAAAATGCTATATATCCGGCAACTGTGGTAGGCATCCCACCACAGGAGGATAAATGGCTGATTAAAGCAACAGAAAAAATATTCGCTCCTGTTTTACAAAACACTATACTTCCTGAAATCAAAGACCTTCATGTGCCTGAAGAAGGTGTTGGACATAACATAACAATAGCTTCTATTCAAAAAGAATATCCCGGACATGCAGAAAAAGTGATGCATGCTTTATGGGGATCGGGACAAATGATACTCAATAAAATTCTCATTATCCTTAATGATAGATGTCAAACGGATGATTATATGAATATCATCCGTCTAATAGCAACTCAGGCATTGCCCGAAAAGCATTTCCATTTTAGCAATGGGCCGCTCGATGTTCTTGACCATGCGGGGAAAGAAAAAACATATGGTGGTAAATTATGTATTGACCTCACTGGTTTTTCATTTTTAACAGATTACAATATTGATTTGTCAAATTTTAATTCTGAAAAATTAGTTAAAGAATATAATGAGATAGCAGGAACTGAAGAACAATACATCAAAAAGAATATCCCGGTCATTATTCTCTTTATTAAAAAGAAAGTAAATCCTGAAATACTCTTAAAAAAGCTAAATGATAAATATTTACAATATCCGGCAAACATATATATTATTGCTGATGAAGTAACACAAAAATTCAATGAATATCACAAGATATGGCATTATGCATGCAATTTTGATCCCGGTCTGGACACATATTTTTTAAAAAACAATAAAATATTGATTGATTGCACGACTAAACAAAGAAATGACCCTTCACCAGAACTGGCTCTATCTAACCCAGAAACGATTCAAACTATTGATAATAAATGGAATCAACTTGATTTAGGCAATTTTCTTTCTTCTCCCTCCAGGTCATTTATTGAATTGGCTAATGATAAGTCATGACCCTTTCTCTGCTTTTTATATTATCTCCACAATTCGTTAAAATTTATTTTCTTTTAGAATAGTGTTCAAAATCAGTATGTGCTCTTTTCATTATTTTAAAACCGCGTGCTTGTTGGGCCAAAACAGAAGAAAACACAAAATCATTCAATTCATCATTATTACTGTCAAGTAATTGACCTTTACTTCCCTCCCACCATTTATTCCCTTGATAAATAAAACAAACCTTTTCACCAATTTGCATCACAGAATCAAAATCATGTGTATTAATTATTGTAGTAGTATTGTATTCAACTGTAATTTCATAAATCAATTCATCAATAATGGTAGCGGTTTTAGGGTCTAATCCTGACGTAGGTTCATCACAAAATAAATATTTCGGTTTCATCACAATGGCACGTGCAATAGCAACTCTTTTTTTCATTCCTCCGCTTAATTCTGAGGGAAAGAGATGATTAATATTAACCAGGTTAACACGCTCTAAGGCTGTAATTACTTTATCTTTTTTTTCTTCTTCGCTTAGCTCAGTATACATATCCAATGGAAATTTTACATTTTTTTCTACATCCATTGAGTCAAATAAAGCGCTTCCCTGAAATAACATGCCCATTTGTTTTCTGATTTCTTGCTGACTTTTAAATGTTTGATTATTAAATGGCACACCATCATAAAATATAGAACCTTTATCTATTGTATGCAAACCAACGATTGATTTTAAAAGCACTGTCTTTCCAGATCCGCTTTGTCCAATTATAAGAGTTGTTTTGCCACGCTCAAAAGTAGCTGAAACATCATATAAAACCTGGATTTTATTGAATGACTTTGATATATTTTTAATCTCTATCATGTAAGCATAATTTGTGTTAAAATTAAGTTAAATAAAAGTATCAAAACACTACTATTTACTACCGCTCTGGTACTGGCTCGTCCTACTTCAAGCGAGCCTCCCCTGACATAATATCCATGATAAGCAGAAACTGTTGTAATAATAAAAGCAAATATGATTGTTTTAATAAATGAATAAGTCACATAAAATGGCTCAAACCAGTAATGAACACCATAGAGAAATTCTGCCGGATTAACAATACGTGTGGAAACAGCTGCTAACCATCCTCCGAATATTCCGACAAAAATACTGATTGCATTAAGTACAGGATGAAAAAGGATGGCGGCGATAATCTTGGGTAAAATTAAATAACTGGCAGAATTAACGCCCATAATATCGAGTGCATCAATTTGTTCAGATATTCTCATCGAGCCCAGCTCCGATGCGATATTTGACCCCACTTTCCCGGCCAATATCAATCCTACAACAGTAGATGAAAACTCCAGCAACATTGAATCTCTGGTTCCCAGTCCAATATAATATTTGGGAATTAAAGGATTTTCTAAATTAAGTGCTGTTTGTATGGTAATTACAGCCCCCATAAAAATGGAAATAATAACCACAATGGTTATTGACCGGATTCCTAGATTATTCATTTCATGAACAACCTGTTTCCTAAAAACACCAACTTTTTCGGGTTTCACAAAACATTTGCTCATTAATATACAATATCTGCCTATGTGCTCAAATATATTCATATAATATATGGTCTAAAAATTAATAACAATATATAAAATATCTAAATTTGTTCTATATAAATAAACAAAACATTTACTATTCTGGTATTAAAATAAATAAATTTATATTTAAGACAATGATAAAAAACTTTGACAAACAAATCATCCATTCTTTGAAAAAAATAATAAATTTTTTACGCCAGCAATTCAAATTATGGAAATACGGTTATTCAAAAGACCAAAATGGTATATGGAAACGATATATTATTGAAAACAAAAACTGGTGCTCACATCTGGAGAATACCAAAGCCTATATAAAAAAATCAACAGCACACTTATCCTGTTTTGATTCGGTCTATATCCTTGGAAGTGGTTGGTTATTAGACATTCCTATTGATTACCTTTCTACACAATTTAAAGATGTTTACCTGGTAGACATCAGGCACCCGCAAAGAACAAAACAGAGAATTAAAAAATACCATAATATCCATTTAATAAACAAAGATATTACAAATGGGGGGATAGAACAAATTGTTAACATGGTAAACCATTATAAAAAAAACAAACAAAAAATACCTGTTACCCATTTTAATTTAACTTCAGACTTTCAATTTATTTCGGCTCCTGGTTTTATTGTTTCATTGAATATTATGAGCCAATTGGATGACATTATAATCAGTTATCTTAAAAAAAACAAAATATATACTTCTCATGAATTAAACACCCTTCGAAAGACAATTCATCAAAACCATATTGATTTATTAATGACTTATCCCTCATGCCTGATAACAGATAATGAAGAAATAATTTTAGATAAAAAAAACAGAGAAATAGAACGAAAACCATTATTATTTGCTTCACTGCCTCAGGGAATTAAAGAAGAACAGTGGGTTTGGAAATTTGACAATTATGGAAATTATTATGAAAAAAGTAAAACATATCGAAACATCATAGCTACTACATACGTACAAGATGCTTATGATGGGAAAAGTATTAATAAACCTTAGTGTAGACTGGGAAGGAGAACATTTAAGAAACATTTGTGATCTGGATGAAGTGAGGAAGCAAATTGGCAGAGATATTCCAATCACACATTTTATATGTCCTTCCTATTTTTTAAAATATCCAAAGTGGAAAGCAAAACGAATCCGACATCTTATATATGAAGGTGATGAAGTTGCATTACACATTCATTGTTGGAAAAAATTAATTGAGGCTGTTCCGGGAGTCAATTTTCGTGATAAACCAGATTTTTATTCACCAAAAAGTTTCATCCCTGCAATTCAAAAAAAAATATTAAAAAGAATAAATGGTCGTGGAGTTCCATTATCAGCTTATTCTTATGAAGAAATAAAAAAAATCGTTACTTTTTCAACACAATTACTTAATGAACATTTGCCGATAAACCCGATTAAAGGATTCAGGGCAGGTGGATGGATGGCATCTGATATCGTACTGAATGCAATCAGCGACCTTCACTTTGAGTATGATGCATCTGCTGTACCACCGGCTTTACTATCACAAGGTTACAACGTCAACAAAGGCCACAGGGGAAATTATTTTGATGATTTTGGTAAAACAAACGGATTATTTACAGATTTTGTAATTAATTTGTGGGGTCACAATCAACAAAATAATAAAGTGTTTAAGAATACAGATATTTTAGAGAAAACCAAGTATAAAGGCATTCAAGCATTACATCAACCATTTAATATATATAATATAACAGAGCACCCCAACAATTTAGGAATGTCTGATTATATATCCGTTAAAAAAACATTACTGCCCGGTTTATCAAAAGCGTTAGAGTTATCTAACAAAACAACTGCCCCCGTTGTATTAAGCACAGGTTGTCATCAGGAAGGAGGATATGAATATAAAACACCCATTATTAATTTTTTTAATGCACTAACAAGTAAGCAACAAAGACAAATTCATTGGTTGACATTGGGCCAGATAAATCAATTACATCAAACACAACAAATCCAGATTTAATGGATGTTCCGAATGAATATGCACATAAAAAATAATCGTCATATTTAATAAAATAATTAGAAACAAATTTATACTTTTGACATAAAATTTAAATATTATATCTATGGATCAAAATAACTTTTGCATTATCATGGCCGGAGGTATTGGTAGCCGTTTCTGGCCTTATAGCAGGACTATACGCCCAAAACAATTTCTAGATATCCTGGGGGTTGGTAAAACACTTCTTCAAATGACCTATGAACGGTTTTCTCGTTTTATTCCAAAAGAGAATATTTATATTGTTTCAAACCAACAATATGAAAAGATAATCCTTGAACAGCTATATGGCATTACTAAAAATCAGATTTTATCAGAACCATATATGCGAAATACTGCTCCTTGTATTGCATATGCAAGCTTTAAAATACAGAAAGTAAATCCGAATGCAAACATTATTGTAACACCATCCGATCATCTTATTTTAAAAGAGGATGAATTTATGGATATTGCAATAAAAGGATTAGATTTCATTAAAAACAAAGATGCTCTCATTACACTTGGAATTACTCCCACTCACCCTGAAACAGGGTATGGATATATTCAAGCACATAGTGGCCAAACTGAAAATGATATATTTAAAAAGGTTAAAACGTTTACAGAAAAGCCCGATATTAAAATGGCAAAACTCTTTCTGGAAAGCGGCGATTTTTTCTGGAATTCGGGTATTTTCATCTGGTCATTAACATCTATTATGGAGGCAATGAAAGAGTATATCCCTGATATTTACCATCTTTTCAAAGAAGGTATTGATTCGTATAATACTTCCGACGAATCTTCTTTTATCGAAAAAACCTACAAAGAATGCACACCCATTTCAATTGATTATGCTGTGATGGAAAAAGCTGATAATGTTTACATGATTCCTTCCAGCTTTGGTTGGTCTGATCTGGGAACATGGAGTGCTTTATACAATCACATGGACAGAGATGAAAACAATAATGCGATAAATGGAAGTAATGTAATGACTTATGAAACAAATAATTGTATCATTAAAATGCCTGACGAAAAACTTGTTGTAATTAATGGGTTAAATGATCAAATTGTAGTGGAAAGGGATAATATTCTTCTGATATGCAAAAAAGAAGATGAACAAAAAATCAAGGTCTTTTTAGAAGATGTAAAATCAAAAAAAGGGAATGAATATATATAATAATCCATTAATTAGTGTTTGTCCCATCTTGTCCGCTAACTTCGTTACGCTTGCCCCAAAAGCGCAGTTTACTGTAGTAAATGAGCAATTTTGGGGGCTGCACAAGCCTCGTTATCGAACATGATGATCCAAACACTTGACTTTATAGTCCCTAATTATAAAAAAATACAACCCTAAAAAAATAATGCTCTATTCTAAACCATGGTTGATAAACTAAAATACATTATGTTTTGAAGAATCACCAGAGAAA
>CAZJWE010000011.1:0-36418 GCA_964549265.1 uncultured Bacteroidales bacterium
TGATATATTTTCTTTGTCATGTTTTTTCTTTCAAATATAGTTAAATTGTCAATTCATGGGTTTTCTGCAATTGCTTACAAACACGTCTACAACGACATGTTGTTTATGCCTATTATATAAACATTGCTTCACGTTCATAACTCATTGATATGACAACACTATAGCATATTCTTCTATAGTTCGTTATCTGTTTATTCTAAAAATTATATTAACTATTTCCCCTGCACTTTGCTCTATTCTTCAAGCTCCCTGCATCATATCACTCCATCTCATGCAAAAAAGAAGACTTGTCTGTTGCTTTCCAGACAGAATTGACAAAATACTGGTTTTGGTCAAAATAATTATTCACAACCATAAATCCAGTCTCTATAGCCAGTTTTTCAATTTCAGGGAGACTATATTTTTTGGATATTTCGGTGAATATCGGCTCTCCTTCATCCAATTTGACTGTTAAATCACATTCATTAATTTTGGTTTCCTGTTTTTTCTTGCTCACGATAAAACTCTTCACTTCGCCTTTAAGTGGGTCATAAAAAGGGTAATGATAAAAATTTTCCTTATTAAAATCAGCACCAAGCTCACGATTTACACGGTCAATGATATTTAAGGTGAAATCCCTGGTGATTCCCTGTTTATCATTGTATGCATTCAATATTTTTTGAGGGTCTTTTTTCAGGTCGAACCCAATGATGAGCACGTCTCCCAGACTTAGAGATGTGCGAAGGTCGGCTAAAAAATTCCTGGCTTCTTTATAACTGAAATTGCCAATATTTCCTCCCATAAAAAGCACAATATTCATGCCCCGCTTGCTTTTTCTGATATAGTCGAGTGCGTCAAAATATTCCTTTTCCATGGTTTCCATGTTGATATCGGGCATATCTTTTCGAATATTGTTTTCGAGGATTTTGAGCACATTGCTTGAAATATCGACCGGGATGTATGAGAAATTGGCTTTTTGGTTCATAAAATGCCGGAGTAAGACTTTGGTCTTGACGCCATCTCCTGCACCCAGCTCAATGAGTTTAAAATGATGTCCATTGTCTGATAATTTTAAAAATTCATCTTTGTAAAGTTCAATGATCTCATGCTCAGCATCTGTCACATAATATTCTTTCATATTCATGATTTCCTGGAACAATTGATCACCCCGTTCATCATATAAGAATTTTGATGAGATGAATTTTGGGTTGGATGTGAGTCCTTTGGTTATTTCTTTGGCGAACTGGTGATTTGTTTTTTTACAATCCATATCATTTGTTTTTTGAAAGAAAGGAATTAATAGAAGTCCCCTATATACGATTTATTTCCACAAAGGGCATTGATTGCCAATACATTCTTTATTGTCGTTGTATTGACTACAGATCATATTAAATTCTGCCGGAAGCGTTTTATCCAGGATAGATGATGACAGTTTTGAGGCGGCTTTCAACGCTACAAAACAATCACGTTGGCAGCACCGGGCAGCTTCGAACCGGGCAATTTCTGCCAGTACTTCTTTGGTTATGTTTTGGAGGATTTTTCTTTCTTTTGCTTTGTAAGGATTTGCTTTCATGAGGATAGAAAATCCTGTTCCCACTCCGGATACGGCGCCACATACTCCCATAAAAGCACACGACCCGCCGGCTATTGTTTGTCCGCGTTCAACGGCTGTGTCAATGTCTTCATCACACACATCGCCTCCCAAATTTTTATAAACAGATACCATAATGGCAGGCACCATTGAATGGTGTTCGGGGCCATGTATCCGCATGGACGGGTGTTCGCGTATTTTTTGCATCATTTCAACCATATCATTATAGGGTGCTCTTTTTGCAAATGATTTGATGAATGCTGCTGCATCTTTGCTATGGCAGTCATTGCACACATAATGGCCCTTCTCGCATACAGTATTCACCTTTTCTGTTTTTTTACAATAAAAGCATGTTTGTTGTTTGTTATTTTCAAGATAGGCAAGTTCTGTGCCACAAACCATGCACCCTTTATTATGGGGTTCTATAATTTCTTGTTGATGTTCAGGAGATGTAAAACAACTGCAAGATGTTTCTTGCACAATGTTTTCGGGGTTTCCATTGTGGTCCAGAACCATGATGGAATCATCTATTGATTCTCCGTTTTGTACTTCAACGGCCTGTGTGATCCCCCTGTTTAAAACAATGCCCTGCTTTAATGTTATACTTTCATGAGGCCCCCTGTACAATAATGTTTTAACTTCTTTTTGGATGGATGGCTTAAAAGCACTGTATGTAAGTGAATAAAAATTAAACCCTTTGATCTGCCGGTATAAAAAGCGTTTTTCTACATATATCTTTTCAAAGCCTGAGTCTTCCAGTAACGCAAATAATTCATTTTCTCTCATGGCACCACCAATGCATTCTCCCCTGAGTTTCTCATTGTATTTGATGTCCAATGGTATGGGGTCTGTTGATACAATGTCGGCAATACAAATTCTCCCTCCGGGTTTTAAAACCCGCATGATTTCATTGTATGTCTGCCGTTTGTCAGGTGAAAGGTTTATCACACAATTGGAGATCACTACATCTGCTGTTTCATTCATCAGGGGTATGTGTTCCAGAAATCCTTTATGAAATTGTACATTGGCATATCCTATGTCTTGTGCAAGTTTTTGTGCTGACATATTGGCAACATTCAGCATATTATCTGCCATATCAATGCCGTGAACGGCCCCCTTTTGTCCAACTTTTTTGGCTGCTATGAAACATTCAGTGCCTGTTCCACTACCGAGATCAACCAGTGTTTCTCCTTCTTTCAGGCCACAATCCATAACAGGGCTTCCACATCCATAGCTTCTCACGCGAGCTTCTTCGGGAATCCCTTTAAGGTCGTTTTCATCATATTGCACCGGGTTTACAATTTCTTTATTCACTTGTTCAGCTGCAGAAGAATAGAAGGAGCGCACGGATGTATATCCATCGTGTCCCGGTAATGATAAAACACAGTTTGAATGGGTGAAACCAACGGATGCCTGGCCTTCGTCACAATCATTCAATTGTTCGCCCATGCGTTTAATCAGGCCGGTGGTTGTATTTTGTTGATAATTATGGTGAGTGTCTCCATTTGTCAACAAATATAAGACAATGTTGTTGTATAATTCCTGATAAGGGTCTGCTCCAACGAATGTTTGTTTATTAATAAAACTATGATCAATGTCTCCACCTCCTGTCAGGTATTTTAAAGGATTTTGCGTTGATGTTTCATCATTGATCAATGTTGCATTTCTCACTTTTTGCATCACATTGCTGTGCTTCCAGACATGTTCTATTCCTTCGTTGATATTTCCGGCAATCATCTTATTTTCGCCAATAAGTGCAGGTGAAGGGTATATATTTCCATCCGGTCCAATGGCAATACTTTCCCATCCGGAATTATTCAAATCAAATCTGGTTCCGGGCAGGGAATATACCTGTGATTTGAATATTTCAAGGTTATCAATTGTAATCCCGGATTTCCGGGCTTCCCTGTCCGCTTCTTTAAGTTCTTCGAATATTACTTCAGGGTCGGCAAACATATTCTTCCCGGCATTCCCTTTTTGAAATAACCACATGTAATGCAGGTTTTTTATCTTATGTTTTTGGGCAAATGAGACAAGTGATTTCATTTCATGAACATTGTCTTTGTTAACCACCATAGCGAGTGAAACAGGGAATTCAAGTTGAGAGAGAAAAGCCAGGGACCCGGCCATATTTTGAAAAGCGCCTTTTCCACGAATTGCATCGTGGTTTTCTTCCATTCCGTCAATGCTTAGCTGGATATGAAACCGGCTTGGGGGGATTTTCCGGAGCCATTGTTCAACTTGTTTGATGTTTTTCCCGTTTGTAAGCACTACGATGTGGGTGTCTTTTTCTTGTAAGATGTGGTCACATATCTTGTTAAAATCAGGGTGAATAAATGGCTCTCCACCTGTAAAATAAAAAATCCGGCATCCCAGGTTATAAACAGTGTTAATACTTTTTATAATATCTGAATATGACAAAGCAGACTGATCGTTTGGATTGGAGCAAAACAGGCAATGCCGGCACGACATATTGCATTGGTTTGTGATATGAAACCAGCATTCTGTTAAACGATTTACTGATCTGTATTCACTACGTCCTTTGTACGGGATATGGGGAGCAGGGTCGTTAAAACGGGAAATAAGCTTATTTATTTGAGCAAATGCTTGCTCTGTTGGGAAAGAATAATTCTTTGCATAGTGCTCTGCAATGTCATATTGAGGGATGTTTTGTATTGCTTTCTCAAGGATGAAATCGGTTTTTGGGGTTGGGATAAACCAATCCGGTTTTTCGCTGTCAATATAAACTGGTATGCCATTAAAAACAATGCGTTGATAATTTGTGATTGTATTTTCACACAGATCAGTCTCTGTTTTTTTTGTCATTCATGTATGTGTTAAACCCGTTGTCAGAACTCAGCTCATGTTTTCATGGAGATGCTATTTTTTAACGCAGGAGACTCTTCAAGGTCGCTTGCGATATCAATATCTGTTAATTCCTCAAGGAGCTGAAAAGAGAGTCCTGCTTCATTGGCGTCGTCAATGCTTTCTTTAAGCACTGTATCTGTGCCCCAGTATTTATTATAAAAGAGAGGATAATGCATGGATTTGATACCCAATAAATAATACCCGCCATCATTGGCCGGCCCGAATACCATGTCGGATTCATCGAGTTTATCAAATGCTGACCGGATGACCTCTGTTGTTAATTGAAAGCAGTCGGTTCCAATGATAACGGCCTTGTTGTAGTTTTGTTTAAAAATATTGAGGAATGCATTTTTCATGCGTTCACCCAGATCATCACCGGTTTGTTTTGTTTTTTGGTATTTTTTATTGCTCCATTCATCCATTCTGTCAATGAATTGAGAATAATATACAACTTTATCAAACCCCAATGGTTTAGTGATTTTGATGGTATGTTCAATTAATTTTTTGTATATAGCAAGTGCCGGCTCGTCTCCAATTTCTTTTGCCAGGCGAGTCTTTACAGCTCCCATGATGGGATTTTTTATAAAAATGATTAAAATGTCGTTATTCGTATCCATAATGTATAAATTGTTTTTCAGCCCCGCTATCACTGCTTTGAATCCTGCGGTGTGCTGTTATCTGTTACTACTATAATTTTGATTTATCCACTGCAATTAAGTTATATTAATAAAAGTCCTGCAGTCCAACCGTTATACTGGTAATTTCAAAACGGCTAACGGACTTTGAAATAATGGTATTGTGTGGAGTAGAGTGATAGTATTGAAAATTCATTTTCGGTGTAAAAATAAAAATTTTTATAAAAAAAACACAATAATTAATTATTCAAAGACCAATTGTATTCTTTGTATTCGATTTTTGCATTTTTATTGATCTGTATGTTACTGTATTGATTGATATAATCTATTAAAGTGCCATTTTGGGTAAAATCTTCTTTATACCATTTAAATATTTTAGATATAATGATTTTATCTTGTTGAATACTATTTTTTGACGTACGGTTGATAAAGTCTTTTGCACGTGCAGTAAGTTGTTGATCGAGCTTTTCTGCGGTATAAGCTTCGTTGAGAAGTTTAGGGCATGATATGGAAGCACAATTCACGGCAAAATGAATACGCGGGTCATTGAAATCTTTTCTTAGTATTTTATGTTCTATGGCATTCAGGGTATATGTTTTGTCTTTGATTTTGATGAATTCAATGTCCCAGGGAGATTTAGCACCTCCAATGTTTTTAATATTTTTCACCGGCCAGTTGTCCAGTATCAGTTTTACGGTAAAAGCATTGTATGCATTAATCCAATAAGCCATTTGTTCATCTTTGGGCCATTGTTTATTGGGATGTGAATTTTTGATTATTGAGAGGTATTGTTCAAATTTCTCTTTGTCATTGATAAATGCTTTGTAATTTACGTTTCCGCTTTCGCTTACATGCGCATTCAATAATTCATTCCATAGTTGGTGCGAAGGAGCATTTGAAGCAGGTTCTTTTGCTGTTGCCGTGTTGCAGCCCAAACAAAAAATGACTGTAATAGCGAGTATATATGATAAAAAAAGTATTTTCATGGGTTGAGTGTTCTAAGTATAAAAAAATGTAGATATATTTATATTTACATGTGACAAAATAATGAAATAAGAATGATATATCAAAATTCTTTTTGAATTATTTTTTAAACACACCGATGTGAATTAGAGGTGAATGTGCTACAAGGTGGCCGCTGAATGATCCGGCGAATCCGGTAATGATTCCAAAATGGTTTGAAAATTCTGCAATGAATTTCATTCCCCAGGCAAAGTATTCTTCATCATTTACATAGAGAGCAGTGAATGGCTGGTTTTGTGAAGGGGTTTTAGCTCCGTCACGCAATGAATAGAGCCAGTCAATATAAGCAATGGCCCAGAGCCATTGTATTGCTTTGTAACCGGCTTCGCCACCGGTTTGCAATAGGGTGCTGTATTGATTGGTACGGATATGAGCTCCTCCGTAAGCCTGAAAATAATATTTATCATATCCTCTTCCTGTGCTGATCATGGGATTGAAACTCCATGCATTGTATCCTGTACGCAGGCCATTTTGAGAATTGCTTGCAGCTGCAGGCAAACTGACATTGAAGTGTGCAGTAAGGAGCATATTCTTTTTGATGAGGGATTGTTTAAAACCTGCTGATATATTTCCAAAATCAGACATTTGGGCATTGGCGTTTGAGGAGTACAGAATTTTAAAAGGTATTTTTAAAACCAATGCTTCCTGTTTATTCAAACCGTATTCACCAAAAAATTGGATGGTATTGTTGGTAATATAGGTATTCAATTCCCTTGATTCTCCGCTTCTCAGGAATAGAGAATTATATCGTGGTATGAGGTAATAGCCGGTTTGTGCATAAAGTGTGCCGGATGGTTGCAGCCAGGGACTCCGGGAATAAGACGGGACGGTAATAAGCCCTGTTAAAAGGAAAACGATAATGTGTTTTATATGCAGTTTACAATGTATCAATGGTTATTATCGTTATT
Source organism: uncultured Bacteroidales bacterium (assembly GCA_964549265.1). GTDB lineage: Bacteria > Bacteroidota > Bacteroidia > Bacteroidales > JBBRXJ01 > CAYMKE01. Next base: position 7,005 of record CAZJWE010000011.1, read on the forward strand.
GATGTTTTTTGTCTCTTCTTCTTCTACTTTGTTGCGTTCTTTGGTTCTGAATTCCTGTAAATTGCTGCTTAGTTTGTCAATTTTTTTGTTGCGTTTTCTTAGCGCAGGGTAAACAAAAGCTATACCAATCATGACTCCAAGAAAAACAGACACCAATGCAATCAATGCCGGTGGTGTTGTAAATTCCCAAAAGGCAAATTTCAGTTCTGCTTCAGCGGGGTTTTGAAGTGCAAACATCAGTACAAGAATAATGGTGACTAAAATGGTAATCAATAGTTTTTGCATGGCTCAATATGTTTTGATTGATGGTTGTTCAAAAATATAAAATATTTTCATTGAAAGTAACAATGAATTGTTAAAAATATTATATTTGTTCAATTACTTTACTTTAATTTAAATATTCTAATTATTATGCCACAAAATAAAGGAGAAGTTATACAGGTGATCGGGCCTGTTGTGGATATAAGTTTTGAAAAAAGTGGAGGCAACCTTCCTAAAATTTATGATGCCATTGAGATTTTAACCGGAGAGAATGAACCACTTATTGTTGAGTGCCAGCAACATATCGGTGAAGAATCGGTTCGTTGTGTAGCAATGGATGCTACCGATGGTTTATCCAGAGGCATGGAAGCCGTTGCCACGGGACAGCCCATTAAGATGCCGGTAGGAGAAGAGACGAGGGGAAGATTGTTTAATGTGATTGGAGATACCATTGATGGACTCGATCCAATTTCAAAAGAAAATGGCTATCCAATACATACAGCACCGCCTAAATTTGAAGATATCAATACAGATACAGAAATTCTATATACAGGGATTAAAGTGATTGACCTTATTGAGCCTTATACCAAAGGTGGAAAAGTAGGGTTATTTGGAGGAGCCGGTGTTGGCAAGACCGTAGTCATCATGGAATTGATCAATAATATTGCCAAGAAATACACCGGATTGTCTGTATTTGCAGGCGTTGGAGAGCGCACAAGAGAAGGTAATGACCTGTTGCGTGAGATGATTGAGGCAGGTGTTGTCAAATACGGAGACGAATTTATTAAATCCATGGAAAAAGGTGGATGGGATCTTTCTAAAGTAGATAAAAAGCAACTAAAAGACTCAAATATCAGCCTGGTGTTTGGTCAAATGAATGAACCACCCGGTGCACGTGCCCGGATTGCCCTTTCTGGTTTAACAGTAGCAGAAGCTTTTAGAGACGGAACAGAAGAGACGGGGGGACGTGATATTCTGCTGTTCGTTGATAATATATTCCGTTTCACCCAGGCAGGAAATGAAGTATCAGCATTGCTCGGACGTATGCCAGCTGCTGTTGGATACCAACCTACACTGGCCAGTGAGATGGGTGAATTGCAAGAACGTATTTCTTCAACCAAGCGGGGTTCGATCACCTCTGTTCAGGCTATTTATGTTCCTGCTGATGACTTAACAGACCCTGCGCCGGCCACAACCTTCTCTCACCTTGATGCTACGACCGTGTTAAGCAGAAAAATTTCCGAACGTGGTATTTATCCTGCGGTTGACCCATTGGATTCTACATCAAGAATTTTGGAACCTTCTATTGTGGGTGAAGAGCATTATAATACAACACAAGAGTTAAAAGAACTTTTACAGCGATATAAAGAACTCCAGGATATTATTGCTATTCTTGGAATGGACGAATTATCAGAAGAAGACAAGCTTTTGGTTTATCGTGCACGTAAAGCTGAGCGGTTCCTTTCACAGCCGTTCCACGTTGCCGAACAATTCACAGGAATGCCGGGAGTCATGGTGGATATTGAAGACACTATCAAAGGATTTAAGATGATCATGAATGGTGATGTTGACAAATATCCCGAATCTGCTTTCCTGATGGTTGGAACCATTGAAGACGCCATGGAAAAAGGGGAAAAGATACTTTCCGGTAAATTATAAAAAAATTGGTTATGTATTTGGAAATCATCACACCAGAAGAAAAAAAATATAAAGGGAACATTTCTTTAATACAAGTACCCGGAAGCGAGGGTCTTTTTGAAGTATTAAACAACCATGCCCCCATCATTTCGACGCTGGAAAACGGAAAGATCAAAATCATCACAGAAGATGACAAAACCATCAAATTTGTACTATCTGGTGGCGGTATTATTGAAGTGAATAACAATAATATTATTGTATTGGCAGAATCATTGAAAGAAGTGGGTTAGTACATTTTAAATATTTTTTTTGTGGATTGCAGAATTGAAGCATTTGGATATGTCACCAAAATAGAAAAACTGAATACGATTGAACATAATGTCGTATCCAATTCCTTTGTGCTCCATACCATTGAGCCTTTCCCAGGATATTATGAACGCACCATGCCCGACGACTTGGCTCCCCGTTCCATGTTTATGATTACTGAAAAGAACTATTCCAAAGAATTTATTATACGTGTAAGCCAAAAAGTGCATGAACAAGTTTTATTTCCCTGCAGTTTTACCTATGCCGAACTGACTTTTAATAACACTCATTATACTGCTATCAGGGTAGCGCAGTTACAGGAATATCAAAATTTAGAGAAAATTCAGGAACTATTTATACAAGAAGGGATTGAGCTAAAAAGACAAAAAAAGGTAGCAACATCTGCTATTATTAAAATTTACAGGACCTTTGATGTGAAGGCTTGGAGTGATGATATTTATAATGACCTTGAATTTCCTATTTGCTATTTGCGCATACCTCATCCACTTGAATGGGATTATTTTGAAAAAATAACCCAACGGGTGAAAAACAACATCATCAATCGAAGTTTTGATGCTGCATTGGGATTGATGTACAGAAAATCCGGGGTCATGGATATGATCAGGATTTATGATAAGAAGATAGATGAAGAAAGGGCCGGCATGATCCGGGAAAAATATTTCATAGAAATGAATAAAGGTTAAACAATATAAACCCGAAAAACAACATTTGGATTGCTTAAATATTCAGAGGTTAGTTCTTTTCCAATCATTTAAACCGGCAAACAAAGTAAGAAACACAATTTAGCTGCGGTCAATCCATTTATATACTTTATCAGACCTTCTTAAAAAAGCAGGAATAGGAATAGAGCAAACATCTCCTTTTTTTGCTGAGTTGACTTTTTCCCGGTCAACCCTTATTTCTTTTACCTGCATTTCAATGACGCCTGTGGTGGGACCAATAATTAAAATTTCTTCGCCTTGCTCTATGGAACCTGTTTCGATGATGATCTCTGCCACCTTTATATTGGTAAAATAATTATTGATTTTCCCGGTATATTCTTTCCTTTTCACTGATTTGGACCCATATACATCACTCCATTCGCCAAGTTTTTGTCCGAGGTAATATCCATCCCAAAATCCTCTGTTAAACACAAGGGAGAGTTGTTTTTTCCAGTTTTTTATTTTTCCTTCTGTAAATGCATCGTTTAAGTATGCATCTATGGCCTCACGATAACAGCGGGTAGTTGTTTTGACATATTCAGCGGATCTGGCGCGGCCCTCAATTTTTAAAATGCTGACTCCGGAATCCAGTATTTTGTTTAGAAAGTGAACAGTACAAATATCTTTGGGTGACATGATATATTCATTTTCAATATCAAGTTCTTTCCCGGTTTCTTTTTCTTTTATGGTATATCCTCTCCTGCATGCCTGCAGGCATGCACCCCGGTTTGCCGAATAATTATATTGATGAAGGCTCATATAACATTTGCCTGAAATGGCCATACAAAGAGCGCCATGAATGAACAATTCAAGTTTTATCTTTTCACCGGACGGGCCTTTTATATTTTCTTTTTCAATGGTCTGTGATATGGTTTTAATCTGTTCAAGTGTTAATTCCCTTGCAAGGACTAACACATCGGCATATTGTGCATAAAAACGGGCACTCTCACTATTGGAGATATTTGTTTGTGTAGAAATATGAACAATCAGCCCTTTTTGATAAGCATAATTGATCACGGCATGGTCTGTGGCAATAACAGCTGAAACACCCCTTTGATATGCCAAATCAATAATTTTTTTTGCTTCTGATAATTCATTTTCATAAATTACAGTATTCAATGTTAGGTATGATTTAACATGGTGTTGATTGCATATAGATACAATTTGTTCCAAATCATTGGCCGTGAAGTTAAAAGAGGAACGGGCACGCATATTGAGTTTTTCAATACCAAAATAAACAGCATCTGCACCTGATTGAATAGCAGCAGCCAATGACTCAAAAGATCCGGCAGGTGACATTAGTTCAATATCATGCTGATTTCTCATGCCGTCAGTTTATATTTTATTGCCATGAAGGAATTAAAAAAGACATATACACAACCATTATTGTGGTAATTGCTTGATACGAATATTATTCATGATAATAAGAAAAATCTGTATTGCGATTATATGCTATCGTTTTTATTTTTTTATATAATCATCATTAATAAATTTCCGTTCGGAGCCCACCAGGCTGTTTTTGTTTATGATTAAAGCATCTTTAAACCCAAGTCTGATCAATTGATTTAATACATTTTGTGCTTCTGACAGATTGATGTAATCACCCATTAAGCATCTGTAGAATCCATCTACTCCATAATGAACAGATATGGTTCCCAAATGGAGGCATTTGGATACATTGGATAAATTCTTTGCTTTACCTAATTGAATTGTATATTGGTATTTAAGGTTTTTATCGAGTGTGCTGCTTGTTAATTCAGAATACTCTCCTTTGTTTACGATTTCAGCGTCAGAAAAACCCATGTCAATGACTTTATTGAGTAAATCCATGGCTTGTGATTTTTTAAAGAAAATCCCCACTGTATAAATATAATCATTGTTTACTTTATGAAGCATTATTTCATGTTTGCTATTAATGAGGCCTTTTACCTGTGATTCCAATAATTTTATTTTGGTTTTGGACAGAAATACAGTATAAAGTTCATAATTGTTTATTTTGGTTTGTTCGGGTATATCGGCAATATGTTTTATCCTGGCGTTGTCTTTTGATTTTAATACCTTTAGTTCAACCCGCCTGTTGTATTTTCTTCCGGTGGGGTTGTCTGTTCCATCCGGGTTTTGATTGATTGCGATATTATCGTCTTCTCCTTTTCCGGAAAGGACAAACCGTTCAGGTGAAATTCCTTTGTTTTTAAGGTAATTGATAACGGATTCAGATCGTTTAATGGACAAAGCACGATTGTATTCAGAAGGCCCGTGTGAATCTGTAAACCCTGTCACTTCGACATTCAGGGAAGGATTGTTTTTAAGATAATTGTATATTCGTTCAAGCTCAATTTTTGATTCGCGGTTCAATTCATTTTCACCATAATTAAAAAGCAGGATTTTTATGGATAGATAGTCACCGGAAGTGATTTCTTTTGGTTTCAGCGTAACATTTGAAGCAAATATATCCTGTTCTTTATTTTCGGAGGGGACTACATTTATGGTTTTTGTTGTATAATCATCTCCTGAAATGACTACTTTGTATTTATCGCGGACCACTTGTTGGCTGTATTCGCCATTTTCTATTGTTGTATCTATGGCTACAGTATCATTGGCGGAATTAATAAAGACCACACGAAATGATGTAAAGTCTGTTTCATTATCATCCAATGTAATTTTGCCTTTAATGGTAATCAATTCAACATCACTTTCTCCAATATTGTATTGAAAAATATTCAAATTACCTTTGGAGCTAAGTTCAGCCTGATATCCTTTATTTCCGTCATTCACCGGAACATAAAACAAATCATCGTCGGTTGAATTAATAGGATAACCTATATTCAGAGGTTCGCTCCAAACACTATCTGTGAATGTAGAATAAAAAATATCATATCCCCCCATATTTACATGTCCCTGGGAACTGAAGTATAAAATTTTTCCGTCTTTGGATAAAAACGGAGAGTCTTCATTGAAAGAACTATTTATGGGAGTGCCGAGATTTACAGGTGTACCCCATCTATCGTTTAATTTTGGAGATTTATAAATATCTGAAGCTCCCACCCCTCCTGGCCTGTTACTCACAAAGTATAAATAATCGCCATTGGGAGAAATAAAAGGGTGCGACTCCCAATATTTTGTATTAATATTTCCATCGTCAATTGCTGTCACTTTGGTCCATTTCTCTTCTTTAAATTCACTGTAAAACAAGTCCCTGTTGAATGTATTATCTTCATAAAGAAACATTTTATCGCCATTGAATGAAATCGAAGTAACATAAAATTTATCATCAATCCCCAGATCAAACATGATATTTGTGGGCGCATTCCATTTCCCGTTTTCTTTTGTTGCATATTGGATGGCATCATAGAACGGTTCATGAGTCATATAAACCATTGTATTCCCATCGCCTGAGATCAACAGATTGAACGCTTCCGGGGGTAAATTTAATGAATCATTCAATGAGATTTTTTTGCATTGTACAGGATTATTCATTAATTCTTTAGCCGTTTTGCATGCCTCAATTTGTTTGTTCACAAAATCAATGGTTGCTATATCTTCTACTTCTACTAAGTCTTTGTATTTTTTATATGTTGCTTTGGCTTTTTCCAGCTTGTTGTTAACATGGTATGCTTTCCCAAGATAAAAATAAGCATCTATCGGAGCAGCCTCTTCCTGATATGAACCTTCCTTATAATTTTTTGAAATATTCTTTACAGCTTTTTCAAGATATGGTATGGCTTTTTCATTCGGCAGGTTTGAAATATTTAAAAAACAATTTCCAATTTTATAATTAATGTTTGCATTCTCCGGATTTTCTTTGTATAGCTGCTTAAAAAGGCTTAACGCATCTTTATAATCTTCACGATAATAAAAATAATTTGCTTCTGTAAAAATTTTTTTAAAATCTTTTTCACCGGAATCTCCAAAACTTTTTATTGGCAGCACAAACAATAAAACACCAAATAAAGTTAAGACGAAATAGGAATTTGTATATTTAAACATGGTTGTTTTATATTATTTATATTCAGATTTATTAGATTACGAATATATTACAATTCAATCATATTCCCAAATTAAATCTTTTTAAAAATAAAAAAAATAAAATGAAAAATACGCATCATCTGTAAATTATTTATTAATCTCTTATTTTTAGGGGTGTTCTGAATCACTACCAGTAAGATTTAATATAAAAAATATTTTTGGAGATTTATCAAAATGTCTTTACTTTCGTCGCAATAATATTTTTAATTGTACATCTTTTATAAAGTAAAACAAATATGATTAAATAAGTTATTGGATGAAAAAAGAATTTAAAAAGAGAAGATTGGTTTTTGCATTATCCATAAACGATGATGTTGGGGTTGTTATTGATGCGTATGTTGTAAGCTTAAATGAGCTGGATGAATTTAGCCTATCATTTAGAAAAGTCAACATGAACACCGTGTACGATTATGATATTGTGTTAAATGACTGTGAAATACAGCTTATAGAAATCATTAATGAGTATAGCGAAGATGTATTGGTTAAAAGATTCAGCAAAAACAATCAAAAATCAAAAGATTTTTTTAAACATTTAAAGCCCGACTATTTTCAAAAAATAATCAGGCCGTATGTAGAAAAGCGTTTGATAGAAGGAATCAGGTTGATAAAAGAACATAACATTCCGGTTTATTTTAAGGGAAGGAAAAAAGATGCAATCAATGAAAAACCAATAAAAGTGGTTAAAGAACCGGCTGATGTTGTATTCAATTTTATACGGGAGAATGCCAAAACAAAATATTTTTTAAGCATAAACCATCTCGAAAAGGAAATATCCTTAACAGGGAAAAAATACACCTTTATCACACACAAACCTTGCTGGCTTCTTTTAGAAAATACATTATTCTCATTTAGTGAACAAATTGACAGTAAGAAATTAATTCCTTTTTTCACTAAAAAATTTGTGGAAATTCCTTCTCAAAGTGAAAAAAAATATTTTGAGACCTTTATATTGAATGCCATTAAAAACTATAAAGTGAATGCCAAAGGATTTGATATTGAAATTCCTGAAGCAGAAAGAAAAGCCATATTCAGTCTCAATAATGACTTTTCGGATCATCCCTTGATTCAGCTGTCCTATTATTATGATAATGTAGAATTTTTGAGCAATGATACATCCGTGAATCAAGTTATTTTAAGGAAAAACCAGGATGATTATAAATTTATCAAGATAAACAGAAATAAAAACTGGGAACATGAAATTGTTGAATTTATTCAACACCTGGGATTTGATCACAAACAGGGAGCATTATTTGTATTATCTGACAAAAACCAAAAAACAGGAGAAAACGGAAACAAAAAACATCAGATTATAAAATGGTTAAGTGAAAATAAAGAATTATTGGAGGAAAAAAACATACAGATTGTGCAAAATCCCGACAATACATTTGTAATTGGAAGGCCCCAGATAAATTTCAAAGTAAACAAAGAAAAAGATTGGTTTGATGTTTATGGAAATGTTCAGTTTAATGGTTATGAAATCCCATTCATTCATTTAAGAGACCATATTTTAAATGGAACCCGGGAATATGTTCTTCCTGATGGAAAAATAGCCTTGATCCCGGATGAATGGTTTTCAAAATATGAAGACCTTCTTAAATTTGGCAGAAACACAAGAAAGTCAGTCAAACTTAATAAACATCATTTTACATTAATCAGATCATTGAATGACAGATTTGTAAGTAATAAATTAAAAAAATATGAAGATTTTAATATTAAAAAAATTCATTACAAAAAAGTACCAAAAGGGATTAATGCAAAACTAAGGCCCTATCAATTGCAAGGGTTTAACTGGATGAATTATCTTTATGAAAACAATTTGGGAGGATGCCTTGCAGATGACATGGGGCTTGGTAAAACGCTTCAGGTGATTGCATTATTAATGAAATTTAAAGAAGAATGCATTAAAAATGATGCTATTAAACCCGACAAGACTGTTGACAAGCAATTGATGCTTTTTGATGATTTTATGATTGAACATAACGTTTCTGTTCCAATAAAAACTTCACTGATTATAATGCCCCTTTCACTTATACATAACTGGGAAGATGAAATAAAAAAGTTTGCCCCGGGATTACGGTATTTTAAATATATGGGCTATAAACGGGAGCAGAATTTTAATAAGTTTACTGATTATGATGTTATTCTGACAACATATGGTGTTATTCGGAATGATATAAACATGTTGGAAACATTCCCGTTTTTTTATACAATTCTTGACGAAAGTCAAATGATTAAAAACCCAGGCTCTAAAGTTTACCGCTCGGTCAAAAAAATCAATTCAGAATACAGGCTGGCGTTAACAGGTACTCCGGTAGAAAACTCACTGCTTGATTTATGGTCACAAATGTCATTCCTGAATAATGGTCTGTTAGGAAACATACATTTTTTCAAACAATATTTTGTCTCCCCGATAGAAAAAAGTCAGGATGAAACCCAAAAAGAAAAACTTCATAATTTAATTGAGCCCTTTATTTTACGTCGGACTAAAGATTCTGTTGCAAAAGACCTCCCCGACCTGTCTATTAAGGTATATTATTGTGAGATGAGTGAAAATCAACGGATATTATATGAAAAAGAAAAATCATCCATCCGAAACCTCATTTTGCAGAATATTGAGAAAAAAGGAAAAGACAAAGCAAGCTTTATTATTTTAAATGGCTTGATGAGGCTCAGGTTGCTGGCCAATCATCCAAAGTTGATAAACAACGAAAATGCCGATGAATCCGGCAAATTTGATGAAGTTATCAGAAGCATTCATAAATTGATCAGCGAAAACCATAAAGTATTAGTTTATTCAAGCTTTGTAAAACATTTGAATTTATTTAAAACTTATTTTGAGGAAAACAATATAAGATATGAATATTTGATTGGTAATGCAAATGAAAAACAACGAAAACAAAAGATCAAAGAATTTCAGAAGCATGATGACATTAAGGTTTTTCTGATTTCAATAAAAGCCGGCGGAACAGGCCTGAATCTTACTTCTGCAGATTATGTTTTTATTATAGACCCCTGGTGGAACCCTGCCGTTGAAAGTCAGGCTATTAACAGAACTCACCGGATCGGACAAAACAGAAATGTATTGGCTTATAAATTTATTGTAAAAGATAGTATTGAGGAAAAAATTCTTAACTTGCAGGAATACAAAAAAGGATTAACTGATGAAATGATGCATAATAAGAATCCTTTTAGAAATTTTTCTGAAGAAGACATCAAACAATTATTGTCTTGATTGATAATTAATTACCACAAACACTCAAATATTGTACTTTAGACTAATAACATAAAATTTATAATCAGATGTACCGAGCCATGACAAAATTTTTGACACACACGAGCATGATTATTAAGAGGCTACTTGGTTTACTCAAAGTCAATAGGTTAAACTCATGGCGAGCTCCATATGACCTTTGAAAAATAAAAAATAAACATATGAAAACATTAATCATTATCCCTCTTGTTTCTTTGTTGTTTGTTCTGAACATACATGCAAATGAGTTTGTAAAAGTAGATGATTTTAATGCTATTAAAGCAGCCAGAAATGTACAAATTGAACTTGTAAAGGCAGACACAATGTCGGTTAATATAAAAGACATGAACGGATTTGAGCGTGAAGATTTAAAAATTAACACTGATGGCAAACTGCTTAACATTAAAACAAGCCTGGATTTGTTCAGTGATGAAAAAATCAGGATTCAAGTCACATTTAAGGAATTGAATAAAGTTGAAGCGATTGCCGGAGCGAAGGTGTTAACAGAAGATACGCTGAGAGGCACTCATATTGAATTGAAAGCAGCCAGTGGCTCCATTCTCTCTTTAAATATTAAAGCCGATTCGATTACAAGTATAGCTATTTCAGGTGGACTGATCTCTTTGGATGGCTTGGTTAAAGGCCAGTATGTAAAAGTAAATTCCGGTTCAACATTCAGTGGGTTTGATCTTATAAGTCAAAATGCTATAGTTGAAACACATACCAAAGGAAAAGCCAAAATAAACGTTCAGAAATATGTTAAAGCTACTGCGAAAACAGGGGGATTTATTAACATTAAAGGAAACCCTGAAAAAGAACAAATCACAGCAAGTTTTGGCGGGGAAGTGGTTAAAAATGAGAATATTGAAAAATAATTAGTGATTCTTCCCGTAATGAAGTTGTTTGGCTTTGAGAAAATTTGTATTTCCTTATTTTATTTTACTTACTAACCATATAATAAAACTTAATACTAAGCTAAATAAAAACATTGACGTGATGGGCGCGTAAAAAGAAAAGTTGTCTTTTTTGATTTTAATATCTCCGGGTAAATTGCCAAACCATCCCAATTTTTCACCAAATAACCACATGATAACTCCAATTATCACTAAAATGATGCCGGCAAAAATGATGTATTTGCCAAGTTGTTGCATAGTTATAATGTTGGGTTGTGTTTCCCCTTCTATTAAAAATTAAGCTTCGCTATTCATTGAAATTAAAAATTCTTCGTTTGATCTTGTTTTAGTCATACGGTCTTTCATAAATTCCATTGTTTCGATTGAATTGAAATCGGAAAGGTAGTTTCTTAGTATCCACATTTTGTCCAATGTATCTTTGTCGTGAAGTAGATCTTCTCTTCTTGTACTTGAAGCATTGATGTCTACAGCCGGGAATACACGTTTATTGGATAGTTTTCTATCGAGTTGAAGCTCCATGTTTCCTGTTCCTTTAAACTCTTCAAAAATGACATCATCCATTTTCGAGCCTGTTTCTGTAAGTGCTGTAGCTAAAATGGTTAATGATCCTCCATTTTCAATATTTCTTGCTGCCCCAAAGAACCGTTTGGGTTTATGAAGTGCATTGGCATCTACACCACCGGACAGGATTTTTCCTGAAGCAGGTGATACTGTATTGAATGCTCTTGCCAGACGGGTAATAGAATCGAGCAGAATCACCACATCATGGCCGCATTCTACCATTCTCTTTGCTTTGTCAATAACAATATTGGATACTTTTACATGTTTTTCTGCCGGTTCATCAAATGTTGAGGAGATTACTTCGCCGTGAACATCTCTGGCCATATCTGTAACCTCTTCGGGACGTTCGTCCACAAGTAAAATCATAAGATAAACTTCCGGATGGTTTCGTGCAATGGCATTGGCTATTTCTTTGAGTAAAATGGTTTTACCTGTTTTAGGTTGAGCCACAATAAGACCTCTTTGTCCTTTTCCAATAGGCGTAAACAAATCTACTATTCTGACAGAGAGGCTTGGATTTCCGGAATCCAACAGCTTGAATTTTTCGTCGGGAAATAAAGGAGTTAAATAATCGAATGCAACCCTGTCCCGGATAAAATCAGGTGAACGGCCATTAATCTGTTCAATTTTAATTAACGGGAAATATTTTTCTCCGTCTTTTGGGGGCCTTATTGTACCTTGAACGACATCGCCTGTTTTAAGTCCGAAAAGTTTTATCTGCGATTGTGAGACGTAAATATCATCCGGGGAATTAAAATAATTATAATCGGCAGAACGGAGGAAACCATATCCATCGGGCATGATTTCTAGTACTCCGAAATTGCTTATAATGCCGTCAAACTCATGATCTTTAAACGAATTATCGTGGATGGAAGTGTTTTCTTTTAAAGATGTAGTTTCGGATTCAATTTTACTTGTTTTTTCAACTTCAGGTTTTTTTTCTGTAAAATATTTACTATGCTCACTTGAAGGTGTGTCGTTTACTGTAACGGTACCTCTTTTTTTATATGATTGGGGTTCTTTTTCTTTGGAAACATTATTAATCCTTTCTGTAGTGAAAGCCTGATCGGAGCTGTTAATTTTGATATAGTCAGAATTATGCTCTTTGGCTTTTTCTGTTTTTACAGGATTTACTGCTGGTGCTGGTTTAGGCTCTTGTTCTTTTTTAACAGTGCTTTTGCTGCTTTCAACAGTGCTTTTGCTGCGGGGTTTCCTCTTAGGTTTACTGTTTTCTTCGGTATCAGATTTGTTATTAGAGGCTTCTATCGCTTGTTGATCTAATATTTTATAGATCAAGTCTTGTTTTTTAAGAGAATCTGCTTTTTTTATTTTCATTTCTTTAGCGATTTCTCTTAAATCAGAAACAAGTTTTTTGTTCAATTCAAGGATGTCGTACATATTATACTAATTAAGTTCAACAAAATTTTTAATTTATTATAGATGATTTATCCAAATCTTTTATGCTGTATTATTCCATTTATTTTTCTGGGAACGCTTATATTATGTAATTTAATTATATGATTATATATAAATCAACTGATATATAATGGTATTGATCGTTTTAAAAAATGGAGTAATAAATTGTTTATCACACAAATAAACGTTTGCTGTCCGGCCAGGACTCGAACCTGGACTCCTCTGGACCAAAACCAGATGTGTTAGCCATTACACCACCGGACAATTTTCGGGTACAAATATAAAAATAATTTTCTTCTTTTTAAGAATCCGCAATAAAATTAATGTTTTTTGAAAGAAAGGAATTATTAGAAGTCCCCTTAAGTGTTCAACGAATATACATCTCTTGTTAGTATCCATTGCTCATGTTTAGTAAAATGTTTGTTATGATATTTTAATTTTTCCTGAATAGTCTAACATACTGTATACAGAATTATTGCTAATAAATTCCGGTATCATTTGTTTTATTTTTTCAACCATTGCATTATTTTCCATCTCATCCAGTGAGTTAATCAGATGTTTGATCTCATGAATAATTTTTTTGTGATCATAATCCTGTACTTTTCCTATCATGATTTTAGGATTATGGGTTGCAACGGTATTTTCTTCCTTTGTTAATAGTTCTTCATGTAATTTTTCACCTGCACGCAGGCCTGTAATTTTTATATCAATATCTTTTCCGAGTTCGAGTCCAGATAGCTTTATCATTTTTTTAGCAAGGTCAATGATCTTCACAGATTCTCCCATGTCAAACACATAAATTTCGCCGTTTTTGCCCATAAAAGCGGCTTCTAGTACGAGTTGGCATGCTTCGGGGATGGTCATAAAATACCTTGTAATATTTTCATGTGTCACAGTTACCGGCCCTCCATTTTCAATTTGTTTTTTAAATAAAGGTATAACAGACCCATTTGAACCCAATACATTGCCAAAGCGGGTGATTATAAATTTTGTGGTTCCGGTTATGTTGTTTAATGAGCGGGTATACATTTCGCTTAAGCGTTTGGTGGCGCCCATTACATTTGTTGGGTTTACAGCCTTATCTGTGGAGATCATTACAAACCGTTCTACATTAAATTTAACAGCTAAATCAGCAACTGTTTTGGTTCCTCCAAGATTTACTTTTATAGCTTCATAAGGATTTGTTTCCATCAAAGGAACGTGTTTATATGCAGCAGCATGGAAGATTAAACCGGGCCTGGAATTTTTAATTATATTTTCTAATTTATTTGCATTGTTAATATCTCCAACAATGAACTTAACATTCTGATAATCCATTTTGTCACACAACTCAACAAATAATTCATGCATAGCTGTTTCTGCCTGGTCGTAAAGGATTAACTGTTGAGGTTTAAATCGCAGCACTTGCCGGCAAATTTCACTTCCAATGGAACCTGCAGCACCTGTTACCAAGATGGTTTTGCCCTTAATTCCTTTATTAATGTTTTGCTCATCAAGATAAATACAATCGCGGCCGAGCAGGTCTTCTATTTTAATGTTATTGATGAGGTTGATATTCAATTCGCCATTTATCCAACGATCTACAGAGGGGATGTTTTTTACTTTTAAATTATAGTTTAAACATGTATTGGCAATTTTTCTTTTTTGAGTAATGCTTATTCCCTGAATTGCAATAATCACTTCTTTGATATTTTCTTTTTCAAGAAATACATTGTTAAATACCTGTTTTGAAGGGTATACTTTTATTCCTTCAATAATTTTACCTTGTTTAGAGGGGTTGTCTTCAATAAATCCTACTACTTTATAATTATTGTAATGGTCACTATGCAGTGCATTTTTAGTGATAAGCCCTAAATTTCCGGCACCATATATCACTACATTAATGTTTTCTTTGGGATTGTTAGATAAATACACATACAATAATTTGATAAGGAACCGGCTGTTAATCAGGAAAAAGGCACATAGTAGAAAATGGATTAATATCACCGAGAACGGAATATTGAGCACATGGTTCTCTGAATAGGTCTGAACAGTATAAGTTACAGAGGCTATTATGGCTGTACTTAATGAAATCGCTAAAAATATTTTGATGGAATCATGTAACGTTGTATGCCTGATAACACCTGAAAAAGAGCCGAAAATTAAAAATCCGGTAAGATAAACGGCAATGATGTATAACATTTGATATCCTACCAAAAATTGTTTTACAGATGTAATATTAAAATTAAAGCGGATAACATAAGCCAGAATAAACAGCAAAAAGACCATAATCAGATCAATCAGTAAGATGATCCATTTAGAGACGAATTTGTTGGAATATTTTTTAATGATCTTTTGAACCATTAGTATTATAATTATTTAATTTTAAAACAGTAAAGAATTTGAGACAAAATTAATGAATAATTGTTAAATTTGCCCCTTTGTTTGTTAACATTATTTTAACATAAAATTAATATCATATTCAATGACTACTTTAAATGAAGAACTGGATATTTTAGAATTTATTGGAAAAGCAATTCTTTATATTAAAAAAAAGATATACATAATTATTTTATTTGTTGTTTTAGGATTGCTTACAGGCTTATATGTAAGTTCTAATAAAAATAAAGATTATGAATTGATTTATACTTTTAAAAGTGAAGTCATAGAGATAAATATTTTGGAAGAAATAGCATTTTCATTTTCTGAAAATATAAATAACAAACGTTTTGAGATATTAATCAATAAGATGAATATACCTAAAAATGTTATTTCAAATATTAAGCGTATGAATGTTAATAATTTTAATAATGACGAAAATAAAGATTTTATAAAATTACATTTTTTTGTAGAAAGAGTGAAACCGTTGGATACTTTTTCGATTGGAATAAAGAACTATTTTAATACATCTTTTTATAGAGATAAAATCGAATTCAGAGAAAAACAGATTAACACATTGATAGACATTATACAGAAAGAAATAAATAATTTTAAAGATAACAGTAAAATTATTTCTGGAGTTAATGTGTTGGATATTAATGAAGTTTTATTACCAGAGCAAAGAATTATTGATTTATATAAAGAAAAACAACAACTTGAAAGAAGTTTGAAGTATTTAGCTCCTATACTTATTATAAATTCGGAAATTAAAAAACCTACAAATCCGCCATTTATAATAAAAGATATAATGAAGTATGGAATAATATTTCTGGTTTTTGGAGTTTTGATTATATTTGTTTATAAATTCATTGCAGTTTCCATCTCTGCTGCTTTAAATAATGACCGTTAAAAACGAGGTAGTTATAAAATAATACAAAAAAAGCAATTCCTGAGACCCTGCATAACATAGATTCTACGAACCAATAAAATAATAGTATAAAAATTAAGCTCAACAGCAAATAGTGCTTTTCTTTAATGCTATAATAAATCGGTATTAAAAATAAAAGTATTTGTAAAAGAAACCCTATTATTCCAAGTTTAATAAATGTTTCTATAAATTGATTATGTGCGTTTAAACGTTTTGTATAGCAATTAAAATATTCATTTGACTTATAAGAATTCTTGAGTTCGGTTTTTACGTCACCTGTTCCCACACCGGTAAGAAAGTTATTTTGAATGACATCTAAACTACTATCCCATATTCTAAATCTTATAGGAATTATTTTAGGTTCATTTGTTTTTTGTTGGTTAACCGAAGAGTATATAACCATATTTAATATCGGTTTAAACCGTTTATTTTTCGTGATGAAAAATATTGACATTCCTAAAATAATGACAATAACAGACCGGCTTAATAATTTTGGGTAATTAAGTCTTTGCGCAATATAAATTAACCAAACTATAATAATCAATGCATATAAAACCATTCCGGCACGGGATTCCAATAACCATATAATAATACCAAAAAAAACACTTATTATTAACCATATACTACGAGGTTTTATGATAATGTGTTTTTCAAAAAAATAAAGGCTTAAGATGACGGAAAAATTAACATACATGGAAACATAAGTATGGTGAATGAAAGGTAAGTCTTGTATGTTTGAAGAAAGATGTGAACCGCCGTTAATAATGCCAACAATGAACGCTATTAATGATATTGTTAATGTGCCGAATAAAAAACCAGCAAGGACAAAATGTGGTTTTTTCCTATAGTAGTCGTTTAATCCGGGCATAACAATAACAAATAAAATCATGATAACTTTTAATTGAACGTCAGACAATCCTTTAGAGATGTCTTCAGAATAGATTAAACCTACAATATGCATTATATAAAATAGAAAAACAAGAATGAAAATGCTTTGTTTATATTTGTTTTTAAAAGAAAAGGTTAATTTATTTTTTAAGTCACCTTCTAAAAGCCATGTCCCGATCCATATCCAAATAGCTATTGGAAAAAAGGTGCGTTCGAGCGGCAACCAAAAAGCCATAAGCAAGGCAGAGAAAAAATTTATTTTCTGTAGTAAAGGTTTTGCCGATTGATAAAGGATTGGTTTCAATTTATTTTATATTTAATGGTTGAAATGTGTAATTTAAAAATGTCGGAAAATGGAAAACCATAAATTATGATCATTCTAACATTTTTTCATACACCTCTTGATATGGAGGCCAATGATCTACATTAAAACTTGAATTATGCCATAATATAACAAAATTTCCATTGTACCTGGCTATTTTCTTTTTATATTCTAATATAGTGTTGAGAGCATGATCAACGGAGAGTTTTTGATAATTAACCAAGGTCACCTCCATAATTATTAAAGGCCTTTCATATAAATGCAATGTTTTTTGCTTTAAAATATCAAAAACAGGATAATCATAACAAACTCCACAACGAAATCCAATGTGATCAGCATAACCAAGTGTACTATCTACCTTCATGTTATTCTCTTCCCAAATTCTCCATGTCCCCGGATTTTCAAACCGTAAGAAATGCTGTCTTCCTTCCTTTAATGGAGCCTGAATAGCTTCTTCCAGCTTTTCTTTTTCTCTGCGGAATAATTGTTCATTATCATATGAATTATAACTTCCATGGAGTCCGATAATATGTCCGCGTGATTTGATTTGTGAAATCAAATCATGAAACCTTTTTTTATGTAAGTATGACTGGGTATCATATTTTGAAAACTTTTCACCCATAAAGTAAAAGTGCGACCTGGTATTTATAGCTTCACTTAAGTCCATGAGGTATTCATACATATCATAAGGGTCATGTTGAATATTCTTTAAATACTTTTGCAAAGCATTTTTTTCGCGTTTTATGCATTTACTATGTATTAAATGCAGCCAGGTTTTTTTAGGATACGTTAAAAAATCGATATCATGAGTGGGTATTATTTTAAATGCATATTCTTTACGTTCTTGTTCAATTCCAAGATAACTTAACATGTTCCATATTAGCTCAAGATATTCGTTAACCACAGGACGGTGTAAAAATCCTTGTTGATAAGCCAGACTTGCTTTTGCCGGGAATCGGCCATATTTATCACGTGAATGATTTACATATTCTTCCCATCGGCTGAGCATAAAAAATGTAGAAGCAACGATATCAAGTTTACATTGAATGCTTCTTTTCCCATTTTCTTCTTTTACAAGGCATTCAGGCATTCCGAATAAGGCAGGGATATCTTTTTCAGGAGCGAATTTTATTTTTCCATACCTAATGTGTTGAGGAATGTGGGTAGCTTTAAGATATGGTTCATTTTGCAGATGTAAGAAAAAATGATCTTCAATGAATAAAGAATTTCCATTTTTTAAATGAATAAAGAATCCGTTACATGTTGCATCTGTTTCAATGGAAAAATCTAATCCTAAAAAATTCCAGAGGATTGTTTTAAGAGTGTACTGGGTTTCTTTTGTATGGTATGGATGGATTTTTATGATCAATTTCATCAATCAATTGTTTATATGATAAAATTTTTTGTACCACTCCACGAATTCTTCAATTCCTTTTTCAACAGGGGTATTTGGTTTATATCCCAACTCATTTGAAAGGTCTTCCGTATCTGCCCAGGTTTTGGGAACATCACCGGGTTGCATGGGCAAGTAATTTTTTATTGCTTCTTTGCCAAGCGTTTTCTCCAATGCTTCAATGAATTTCATGAGGTGAACAGGACTGCTGTTGCCAATATTATAAATTTTAAATGGTGCCGGAGATGTAGACGGGTCAGGCTGATGAGCATTCCAAGATTGGTCTCCTTGAGGGATGGTATCAATCACACGCATTACACCTTCAACAATGTCATCAACATAGGTGAAGTCCCGTTGCATATTTCCATTATTATAAATATCAATGGACTGGTTTGCAAGGATTGCTTTGGTAAACTTAAATAATGCCATATCAGGCCTTCCCCAGGGGCCGTAGACGGTGAAAAACCGCAATCCTGTTGTAGGCAGGCCATATAAATAGCTATAGGTATGTGCCATCAATTCATTGCTTTTTTTGCTAGCTGCATACAGGCTGATCGGGTGATCCACATTATTATGTGTCGAAAATGGCATGTCTTCATTTAATCCATATACACTGGAGCTGCTGGCATATGCCAGGTGTTGTATTTCATGATGCCTGCAGGCCTCTAAAATATTGATGAATCCGACAATGTTGCAGTCAATATAAGTATATGGATTGGTAATACTGTACCTTACACCTGCCTGGGCAGCCAGATTGCATACGCGATCAAATTGTTGGATTTTAAACAGGTTGGCAATGGATTCCCTGTCTTCTAAGCTGAGTTGTATGAATTGATAGTTGTCATACGAATCGCTCGCAATGAGTTGATTGTATTTGATTTTTTCTTTTTGTATTCCGGTTTGTTGAAGGCGGCCGTGTTTTAACCTCACATCATAATAATCGTTAATGTTATCCAGCCCCACCACCTGGTCGCCTCTTTTTAATAATTTATTGATCAGGTGATACCCGATAAACCCTGCTGCACCTGTTACTAAAATTTTCATGCTTATGTATGATTTTAAAAAAATAAAGATAATATAAATAATGGTAGCATAAATACAAATAATCTTTTCAGAAATTTGTTTTAAAATTATATGATTAAGGTATTAATTAATGATGTAATATTTTTAAGATCATCATCTGTTAATGAAGAACCGGAAGGCAGACATAATCCATCTTGAAAAAGGCTTTCTGAAATGCCATTCGTATAAGCCGGAAATGATTTAAAAACCGGTTGCATGTGCATGGGTTTCCATAAAGGCCTTGATTCAATGTTGTTATTTTGAAGATGTAGTCGGATGGTTTCACGAGATATTCCATTGGTTGCTTTCGGATCAATGGTTAGCGTGGTTAGCCAGAAGTTGGAATAAAATGTAGGGCCGGGTTCTTTAAGGAAATGAAATCCTTTGTAATTTCCGAGCGTATTAATATAATATTCATGATTATATCTATGGCGGTTTACATGTTCGTCTAATACTTCCATTTGGCCTCGCCCAATACCTGCCAATACATTGCTCAACCTATAATTATATCCTATTTGCGAATGCTGGTAATGTGGTGCAGGGTCTCTGGCTTGTGTTGCCAGGGACCTGGTTTGGTTAGCCATTTTCGGATGTTTACAAATAAGCGCTCCTCCGCCAGATGTTGTAATAATTTTATTTCCATTGAATGATAAAATACCATATGTTCCAAAGGTGCCCACCGGTTTGGCAAAATATTCACTGCCTAGCGCTTCAGCTGCATCTTCTATAACAGGTATATCGAATTGTTTTGCAATTTGCATGATCTCGTTTATTTGGGCAGGCATCCCATATAAATGTACAAGAATAATGGCTTTCACTCTTTTGCCTTTAGATAGTCTGTCTTTGATTGCATTTTCCAGCAGTTCCGGATCCATGTTCCACGTTTTACTTTCGCTATCAATAAATACAGGAGTTGCCCCCATATAAACGATAGGATTTACAGTTGCTGAAAAGGTGAAGGAGGAGACAATCACTTCATCTTCCGGTTTAATGTTAAGGTTTACAAGTGCCAGATGTATAGCTGCTGTTCCGCTTGAAAGGGCAACAACACAATTCTCAGGGACATTTAGCTTTTGGCACAAAGCAGCTTCAAAAAGGTTTACGTTTTCTCCCAGTGGTGCGATCCAGTTGCTGTCAAATGCCTGTTTAATATACTTTTGTTCATTGCCGCCCATGTGTGGAGGGCAAAGGAAAATCTTTTTATCCATTATAAATAAAAGCCTGTTTTTGTGGATTCGAATTTATTTTTTGTACTCTTCTCGTAATCTTTTAAAATGCTAAAATAAAAATAAATTTTACCTTTATGTTTTAGAACTATTATTATTTTTGTAATTTTATTTCATACAGCCATAAATTACATAATAAATGAGTCATAGTAACACATACAAAATTGATTTGGTATATCTTTTAGACAAGTTATTGAACATACTCAGGCGATATTATCCGATCATCATAATTGCTGTTTACCATGGCTTAGGTTTTTTTCTTTACAAATGGTTTAAAAAAGAGATTATTTAAAAATATGTTAAATAATAAATCAGTATTAATTACGGGTGGAACAGGATCTTTCGGGAAAAAATTCACAGAAACAATTCTTAACCGCTATCCTGATATTAAACGTCTGGTGATCTATTCACGCGATGAATTGAAGCAGTTTGAAATGTCACAGGTATATAATCAACAAAAATATCCTGGCATCCGGTACTTTATTGGCGACGTGAGAGACAGCGACAGGCTTAACAGGGCTTGTGAAAGGATAGATGTTATTATTCATGCTTCAGCGCTTAAGCAGGTGCCTGCAGCCGAGTATAATCCAATGGAGGCAGTTAAAACCAATGTCATAGGTGCCGAAAATGTGATTAATGCAGCTTTAAGCAGTAATGTTAAGGTAGTGGTGGCACTTTCAACAGATAAAGCCGCTGCCCCTGTAAATCTATATGGCGCTACTAAGCTTGTTTCTGATAAATTGTTCATTGCAGCTAATAATATTAAAGGAGACAGGGATTTGCGTTTTTCTGTTGTCAGGTATGGCAATGTAATGGGGTCAAGAGGTTCGGTTATCCCCTTCTTTATGAACAAAGCATGTGAAGGCAAATTGCCTGTTACACATAAAGATATGACGCGTTTTAACATTTCTTTGGAAGAAGGTGTGGAAATGGTTTTATGGGCAATAGAAAATGCTTTGGGCGGAGAAATATTTGTTCCTAAAATCCCCTCATATAATATTGAAACAATAGCAAAAGCAATTGCTCCCAATGCACAGATCGAATATACAGGCATCAGACCGGGTGAAAAATTACATGAGGAAATGATAACGGAAAGTGATTCGCATAACACAATTGACATAGGAAAATATTATGCATTATTATCCTCAGCCGAGTCTAAAGAGCTTTGTTTAAAATATTATAAGGGAGCAAAACCTGTTCCGAACGGGTTTAAATACAACTCGTCCCAAAATAAAGAATGGATTAATATAGAGCAAATGAGGGAGCTGATAAAAACATATGTGGATCCTAATTTTAAGCCACTTTAATTATGAATAGAATACCCTATGGTAAGCAACATATCGACGAACATGATCTTGAAAGTGTTGCAAAAGCTTTGCAGGATGATTTTATTACTACCGGGCCTAAAGTATTGCAGTTTGAGCAAGAATTTGCTAAATATGTAGGTGCAAAATATGCAGTGGCTGTGTCCAATGGAACTGCTGCCTTGCATTTAAGTGTTTTGGCATTAAGTATAAAACCCGGCGATAAAGTAATCACCACACCCATTACATTTTTGGCTTCTGCCAATTGTGTGCTTTATGCAGGAGGAGAAGTAGATTTTGTTGATATTGATCCGGATACTTATTTGATGGATTTGGATAAATTGGAAGAGAAACTTGAAAACGCATCCCCGCAGACTTATAAAGGAATAATACCAGTAGATTTTGCAGGTTACCCTGTAAATATGGAAAAACTTAAGCAGATTGCTGATAAATATGGACTTTGGATACTTGAAGATGCCTGCCATGCCCCGGGCGGCTATTTTTTCAACAGCAACAATGAAAAGGTAATGTGCGGTAGTTGCAGGTACAGCGAGGCGGCTATTTTTTCATTTCATCCTGTTAAACATATTGCTACCGGTGAAGGAGGTATGATTACTACAAATAACGAAACACTGTATCAACAACTTTGCACTATACGAAACCACGGCATTACAAAAGACCCGGAACTGCTTAGGGAAGACCATGGTGGGTGGTATTATGAAATGGTTGAACTTGGGTTTAATTACCGTTTAACAGATATACAGGCGGCATTGGGAATGAGCCAGCTAAAAAAGGCAGATAGGGGACTGCAAAGAAGAAAAGAGATCATAGAAAAATATGATGAAGCTTTTAAAAATACGTTTTTAAAAATTCCTGGTGTGTCCGAAATGGTCTCGCATGCGTATCATTTATATGTTGTTTTATGTGACCGCAGGAAAGAATTTTACAATTACCTTAAAGAAAATAATATATTTAGCCAGATCCATTATATTCCGGTTCATCTTCAACCTTATTATAAAGAAAATTTTGGTTGGAAATCCGGAGATTTTCTCCTCGCGGAAGACTATTATCAAAAATGTATTAGTTTACCTGTTTTTCCATCTTTAACAGATGCTGAACAGGATTATGTGATACAGAAGGTTTTGGATTTTAGTTGACCAGTTGGATTCAATAATCTGATTTTTAACAATACAATGAATGAACGTGAAAAATTTAGCTCTTATTCCTGCCAGGGGTGGAAGTAAAAGAATTCCAAACAAAAACATAAAAGATTTTTTTGGCAAGCCAATTATTGCGTATTCAATTGAAACAGCTTTAAAAACAAACATATTTGATGATGTTATTGTTTCAACAGATAGTAAAGAGATTGCAGAAATAGCTTCTTATTACGGGGCACATGTCCCATTTTTTAGAAGCAATGAAAATGCTGGTGATCATGAAACATTAGCTGATGTTATCAAAGAGGTTGTAATTAACCTTGAACAAGAAAATATATTTATCGAGAACATTTGTTGTTTACTGGCTACTGCTCCGTTGATTACTGAAGCCAGGATAATGGAAGGCCGTGAACAATTAATTAATACAGGGGCAGATGCTGTAATACCGGTTATTTCTTTTTCTTATCCGATTTGGCGTTCATTTAAATTATCAAAAGAAAATAAATTAAATATGATTTGGCCGGAATACATGAATAGCAGAAGTCAGGATTTACCTGAAGCATTTCATGATGCAGGCGCATTTTATTGGGTCAGGAAAGGTGCTTTTATTGAACAAGAGAAATTATTTATGACGCATACCAGTGCATTGGTATTGAAGGAAAAAGAAGTACAGGATATTGATACCATTAAAGATTGGAAGATGGCAGAACTGAAATATAAATTGTTGCATGAGCTATAAAAAAAAAGTTGTTTTAAGGGCAGATGCAAGTCCATCAATAGGGATGGGGCACTTTATGAGGACACTGGCTTTAGCTGAGATGCTCTCAGGTGATTTTCGTTGTACCTTTGCAACGGTGAAACCTACAGAATATCAAAAACTGGAAATTAATAAATGTTGTAGTGAGTTAATAAAATTACCAGATGATGACACACATTTTAGTGTTTTTTTGGAACATTTAAAGGGTGATGAAATTGTGGTGCTGGACAATTACTTTTTTGATACTTCCTATCAGCAAAAAATAAAAAATATTGGATGTAAGCTGGTTTGTATTGATGATATGCATGATAAGCATTATGTGGCCGATGTTGTTATTAATCATGCAGAAGGACTCAGTGAAGATGATTTTTCAATAGAATTATATACAAAAGTTTTTTTGGGATTTAATTATGCCTTGCTAAGAAAACCTTTTATAGAAAATGATGATAAAAAAACAAAACCTAAATTTGATTTGGTAATAGGTGTCGGTGGTACAGATCCTTTAAATATTACTGAAAACATATTGATTAATGTTTCACCTTTATTATCTAAAAGCAATATAGCGGTGTTTTTTGGAAATGTGTCAGAAGAAACAATGGCGTGTCTTTCAAACAAAAATATTAGTGTTTTTAAAAATATAAATGCAGAGAAAATTGCAGATATTATGAACCAATCTAAATTTGGCATTTTTTCTTCAAGTACCATTGCTATTGAAGCGATTGCTATGAGATTGCCTTTTGCAATTGGATATTTTGTTGATAACCAAGCTAATCTTTACAATGGAATAGTAAATAAAGAATTGGCGGCCCCTTTACATTCATTTCAAAACATAAATAAAAATATATTAGATAAAACATTTGTAAATTATTATAATAATCAAAAAGAATTAGAAAGGATAATTGAAAACCAAAAACAGAGTTTAGACAAAATGTCAAATAAAAGAATAAAAAAAATATTTAACCTATATTTATAACATGTTGCAATTTAGAAAAGCTACAAAATCTGATGTTGATATATTGTTTAAATGGGCAAATGACCCAAAGGCAAGAAATAATTCTTTCAACAAAGAACCAATAAAATATGAAGATCATGTTGACTGGTTAGATACGGAATTAAAAAATGATAATAGTATAATATTAATATTCGAAAGAGATAATATTTCCATTGGTGTTGTTCGCTTTCATAAAGAAAGGGAATCATGGACAATAAGTATAAATATTGACGAAAAACACAGAGGAAAGGGAAATGCGTTAGAAATGATTGAAAAATCTGCTTTTTATTTTTTTAGTAATTGTCAAGAAGATACTATTAATGCATTTATTAAAAAAGAAAATCTTGCTTCAATAAAAGTATTTGAAAAATCCGGTTATAAATACCATACAAGTACATTTATGAATAACAAAGAAAGTCTACAATATAAATTGACAAGAGATGATTTCAAATGAAAAGAAAGATCAAAAGATTTTTATAATTGCTGAATTATCAGCAAATCATAACCATAAAAAAGAAATTGCCATTGAAACAGTCAAAGCAGCTAAACGTGCCGGAGCAGATGCGATAAAGCTACAGACATATACTCCCGATACATTAACAATTGATTGTGATAATCAATATTTTTCCATCAAAGAAGGAATTTGGAAAGGCAAATCATTATATGAACTGTATAAAGAAGCTTATACTCCCTGGGAATGGCATGAAGAGCTTTTTAGAGTGGCAAAAGAGGAAGGGCTGGTTTGTTTTTCTACGCCATTTGATAAAACTTCAGTGGATTTTTTAGAAAAACTTAATAATCCAATTTACAAAATAGCTTCTTTTGAGATTCAGGATATTCCTTTAATACAATATGCGGCATCCAAAGGTAAACCAATGATTATATCAACCGGAATTGCAGAATATGAAGATATTTCCCTTGCTGTTAAAACATGCAGAGAAGCAGGTAATAATGATATCACTCTTTTAAAATGTACTTCCGCTTATCCTGCTCCTATTGATGAGGCAAACATTATTACCATTAAAGACCTTAAAAAGTCATTTAATGTAAATGTTGGTTTATCAGACCATACACCAGGTATAACCGCCCCTGTGGTTGCTGCTACTTTAGGCGCATCAATAATTGAAAAACATTTTATCATTGAAAAATCTATCGGTGGCCCGGATGCTTCTTTTTCTTTGGATGCTGACGAATTTTCTTATATGGTAAAAACGATCAGAGAGGCTGAAAAATCAATTGGCCAGGTCAGTTATACATTATCTGAAAAAGTAAAGCAAAGCAGGGGTTTTGGCAGGTCTTTATTTGTTGTTCAAAACATAAAAAAAGGAGAGCATTTTAATGAAAACAATGTAAAGTCTATAAGGCCAGGCTTTGGAATTCATCCAAAATACTATTATAGTATTCTTGGCAAAATTGCTGCAAAAGACATTCCCAGGGGATTTCCGCTTAAATGGGAACATCTTGAGCAAGAAATATAATAAGATATAAATGAATAGTAAAAAGAGTATTGAATTAATTAAATCGGCCTTAAAAAATGAGGCTTTTATATTCATCATAGGGAAATATTTTTCCTATTGCCTGCAATTTTTAAATGCAATACTCATAGCTAAGATACTAGGCCCATACGAGTTTGGTATTTATGGGTTCGTGTTGCTTGTTGTCGGTTATATCAGGTATATTAATCCCGGTGCTCATTATGCTGTCAATGTTGAATTGGCTACTCATGATCGTCAAAACGTAAAGCAGGCAAACAATATCGCATCAAACGGGCTGATAATAAGCCTGGCATCAGCAGTTTTTTTGCTTATATTTGCATTTGCGGTTTTCTTTTCAGACACAAAAATTTTCCCAAAATACGAATTCAATAATTATTTATTTTTAACCGTATTGATTTGTATTGTCATCATTATGAATTTATTTTTTGTCAACGTATTTCGTTCATATTCAAGGTTTTATCAAATACTCGGCTATCTTTTTTTCCCCCAGTTATTTCTGATTATTATGCTTTTTGCCGCTCCTAATGAAAATAAAGTATCCTGGCTTTTTTATGGATTTCTCTCAGGACATTTGTTAGCTTGCATTTTTTTTCTCGCCGGATATCCACTTAAATTAAAGTTTAAACTTAATTTTCAATTACAAAAAGTATTATTTAGGAGGGGGATTGCATTGGCGTTTTATAATGCCAGTTTTTATTTTATCATGATATCATCCCGCACCATTGTTAGCATCTTTTACGACGTAGAAAGTTTAGGATTATATTCATTTGCCAATAGTGTAGCTCAAGCTGCTATTTTAATCTTAGGCGTTGTTGGGTTTGTCTTTTTTCCTAAAATACTTAACAGGCTCAAAGGAAATGATCTGGATGAACAGGAAACAAAAAGTTTATTGAAAAATATAAGGCATCCATATATTTCCGCTTCCTATTTAATCGTGTTTGTGGTGATTGTAGTTTATGCTTTTTTAATGGTTTTTATGGAGCAATATAAAGCCTCCGAAATGGCATTTCTTTTATTAATTTTAATGCAATTAATGATATCAAAAGTTTTTGGTTATTCACATATCCTGATTGCAAGAGGGTATGAAGCACAAATAGCCAAATATGCTTTTATAACGGTATTAATAAATATAGGCCTTTCTTTGGGGCTTATACATGTGTTTTCAATTGATTTTAGCGGTATTGCATTATGTACTTTAATTAGTGTGTTTTTTTATGTTTACAGGGTTATATATAAAGGGAAACTAATTTTAAATGAAAACACAAAGTTTTTTGTGGTATTGAAGGAAATATTCCCGCTCCGTTTTATCATTCCACTTTGCGCATTGATTTTTGAGAAAGTATTTGTTGACAGCCTTTATACCAGTGTTCTGCCTTTTATAATATTAGTGATTATGAATTACCAGGCAATGAAGGAGACATTGATAAAATTTTTAAAACTTATAACTAATAAAAACACAGTCAAATTTTAAAGGAAGCTTCTAATGCCAAAAATTGTATTGAACAAAAATAAATTCATTATCATTTTTATTCTGTTTACAGGGTTATTTGTACATTCTTTTGTAATATATGGTCCGGCAGGGTTTAATATGAGGTTTTATTTATTGTCACTAATTTTGTTTATTTTTCATCGTGCTTTTTACCATGAAATTTTCATTTCCAAATTGTATTTATTTTTAGTACCCTTGTTTTTTTACTGGTTTATACAAACTATTTACCTTCTGGTTATTGATTCCGCTTTATTATCCGAGCATGTTACAACATTAATTGTTTTAACTATTTTTTTATGTGTACTGTTGATTGTTTTTGGGAATGTCAATTACCTGAAAGATAATGCAGTAAATGTTTATAAATCAATATTTATTATTTTTACTGCTGCCTTGTTTCTTTATTTTTTGTCTCTTCATATTTATGGGTTACAAAGCTTCTGGAGAATGCAGGAGGCAGGTCACGATAAAATGGAATACCTGAATACGCTTAAAAATTTCGTGCATGCCGATCAGGCTTTTTTACCCAGGAATTCCGGATTTCATATAAGTCCTAACTTTTGGGGCGGATTTTGCATGTTTGCTTTTTATATATTGCTATATGTCAGACAGTTATCAAAGGAGTCGGGAAGGTGGTTTACAATGGCCATGGCAGTTGTTATTTTTTCACTTGTCATTACTTTTTCTCGGGGTACTTACATCGCAATGATCATTGGTGTTATATTTTTAAAATTGCCGGCAATAATACATTCATCACGGAATAAAAAGATACAGTTTACGATATTTTTTGTTGTAATAATTGCACTTGTGTCTATGGCAATAAGGTATTTTTCAGATTATGAAAAAGTTAAAGATATTGTCGAAAGCAAAACAAGCATTGAACATCTAAAAAAGGATGCCAGGTTCAGGATATGGGAGTGCCATATTAATGAATTTTTAGAACATCCATTAG
>CAZJWE010000012.1:0-35259 GCA_964549265.1 uncultured Bacteroidales bacterium
CTTCAGTATAAAAAAACAACCCTAAAAAAATAACATTTAAAAGGGTTTTAAAGGTAGTTACATAAGAGACAGGCAAACCTATTTAGTGGAAGCCATATTTTGAGTATCCAGAATTCACAATCGCTTTATAATAAACTCCTAAACCATCATGCGGGTGTGTGTCAAAATTTTTGTCATGGCTCGGTTCATATTCTTTTTCATGTCTTCTGAATCCTAAAACAAACACTATTTCCATAAAAATTGCAGTAGTACCTTATGAATTTGGTATTACTGCAAATTTAGTGGAACCAGAATCTTTTTAGAATGCAGAAGTTAAAATCAGAAGAATATCTACTTTAACAAAAACAAAGAAGAAGAACGAAAAACAATGAAAGTTTGACATTGCTCTTCTACACTTCTAACTTCTAAATTCCAATTCTTTATTCTTTCCATTTAATTAATAGTAGAACCATAAATTTTATTGGTTATATAAATACGTTTTTGTTATCATTACGTTATAATAATAATTCTGTCAATATTTATTAAAACAAATAGATATTTGAAACATCTCAATTATATTTTTATTGTTACATCGTTTGTGTTTTATATTCAGATACATGGCCAGCCGCTGAGTACGCTGCGCTCAAAACCGGTTCATTTTTTTGGGGATACGGTTAACATTGACACCATGAGCGTGATTCCCGGGACGGTTGTTTTATACGAGCAGGATCATACTGTAATACCGGATTCATCATATTCAGTAAACTATGATAATGCATTGATTTTTCCTGATTCCTCACTTCTGGATCAAAATGTTCACATCTATTACCATGTTTTTGATGTTGATTTCACAAAAGAATATTATCATAAAGACCCTGACCAATATCGTTTTGACAGCCTGGATGCTTTCAGGTTTTCGCGGAGAAAAACATCATCCACTTTTTTAGAAGATTTTGCTCATTCAAAACAACTGGATACGCGTGGTAATATCACAAGAGGGATCAGTGTGGGCAATAACCAAAATGTTTTTGTTAATTCAAATCTCAATCTTCAGCTTTCCGGTGCCATTTCCGATGAATTTAATATCTCTGCTGCCATTACAGATAAAAATATTCCTATGCAACCAGGCGGCTATACTCAACAAATTCAGGATTTCGACAGGGTGTTTATTTCATTATATAATGACAAAACACGCTTAACCTTTGGAGACCTGCAATTAAATGCTTCAACAGGCCAATTCATGAGGTTTGATAAAGAAATGCTTGGCGGCAGATTTGAGCGTTCATTTTATATGAATGAAAACAAAAAAGATACACTGCATTCTTCATTTACAGGAGCCGTATCAAAAGGAAAATTTATGCGATTTAAATTCACAGGCATAGAAAGCAATCAGGGGCCTTACCGTTTGAGGGGACAGAACGGGGAAACCGGCATCATTATCCTGGCAGGTTCTGAGAAAGTGTATATTGATGGAATTTTAATGCAACGGGGCGAAGAGAATGATTATGTAATGAATTATAATACTGCTGAAATTACATTTACAACCAATCAACTCATAACCAAAGATAAACGGATAATTGTGGAGTACCTGTATTCCCAAAGAAGTTATACAAGGTTCATTGTCCATACCGACCAACGGTTGCATACATCATCGGGAAACTATTGGGTGAATGTATATAGTGAAGGCGATGCCAAAAATCAAACACTCCAGCAAGATTTGAATACTGAACAAAAAGAGATCATGTCACAGATAGGAGACAATCTGGATTTGGCTGTAGTCCCCAACGTTGACACGGCAAAGCAGGATGATGAAGGCGTATTGTATATAAAAAAGGATACAACTGTAGGCGCTGAAACCTATACCATTTTTGTTTATTCGACCAGTTCCGACAGCAACAGATACCGTGTAGGTTTTAGGTATGTAGGAGAGAATAACGGTAATTACCGACTGATCCAAAGCTCTGCAAACGGAAGGGTTTATCAGTGGATTGCTCCGCAAAACGGGCAGTCAAGAGGAGATTACACCTACACAAGAACACTTGTTACTCCTAAAACACGCCAATTAATTACGATTGGAGGAGAACAGCAAATAACAAAAAATATCAACTCATCTTTTGAAGCAGCCCTGAGCAACCAGGACCTCAACACCTTTTCATCATTGGATCAACAAGATAATAAAGGGTTTGCTTTTAAATATAAATTGAATAAACGATTTACATTATCCAATTCTTCACACATAAAAGCAGAAGGAGGCTATCAATTAATTAACCGTCATTTCAGGACACCTGAAAGATACCGGGACGTGGAATTTGAACGGGACTGGAATGTTGAAAATGCAGAATCTGACAAAAACGAACACATGGAGCATTTGGGGTTGGCCTTTAGTAATGACAATCTTGGCAATGCCTCTGTAAAAACAAGTATTATAAGCAGGCAAAAGGTATTCACCGGAGTTAAAACCGTACTTAATTCAGATTTGTCTTATAATGGCTTTTCATTTGATGCAAGTGGAAGCTATTTGAAAACGCATTCGAAACTGCATAACACCAACTTTTTACGATATTATGCAACATTATCAAAATCATTGCCATTTATGGTCATAGGTTTAAAAGATGAATCGGAAGATAACAAATGGTATACATTGAATGACAGCCTTGTAGGAAATAGTTTTTATTATCATAAATACGGCGCATTTATTACATCCCATGACACATCGGAAAATCAATATAAGATCAGTTATTCGAACCGGAACGATTATTTACCTTATCAAAACAATATGAGGCACTCAAGCAGGGGAGAAGAATATGAAGCTTTTATTGGCCTTCTTGCAAATCCTGCACATACATTCAAAGCCAATATGAAATACCGTATCCTGGATTTTTATAATTCAGACAATGCTGATAAAAAACCTGAAAATTCATTACTTACCAGAATACAACATTCAATAAGCTCGTTTCAGGGGGTATTGTTCCTTTCTACTTTATTTGAAGCAGGTTCCGGACTTGAACCCCGAACTGGGTATGAATATATAAAAGTAGGAAGAGGACAGGGATTGTATATCTGGAAAGATTATGACGAAGATGGCATAAAAGACCTTGACGAGTTTGAGAAAGAGAGCTTTAAAGACATGGGAGAATACATCAGGGTATCACTTCCCACTGATGAATACGTTCAAACATTTAATAATCAATTTAATCAAATTGTCAGAATTAAACCCTCTCAATTGTGGGAATCCCCTTCCGGAGTTAAAAAATTCATATCACGTTTTTCTGAACATTTTGCTTATAAGATTATCAATAAAAACACAAAAGAACGGTTAATCAACGCGTTCAATCCTTTTTATGCGTATGATGATTCGGTATTGGTAAGTAACAGCATATCATTTAGAAATAATCTGAATTATACAGCAAAAAACTGGACATTGGGATATTATTACAATAAGAGCAAGAAAAAGGAATTATTGTTGAATGGATTTAACTCCAAACAAAATACACTGAACCAACTTCAGGTGAGGTGGGATGTTAATAATTTTTTAAGTTTTGAGAATCAGTTTAATGATAAAATCAGCTCAGTAGAATCAGAATTTTTTGAGTCTAAAAATTATACACTCCATAACAGGGGTAGTGATTTTATTTGTGAATACCAACCGGGAAACAGTGTTTACTTCACATTTACATATCAATATGTAAAGAAAAAGAATACCCGGGGCAAAGAATGGTCCGGCCAACATCATGTTGGAACAAATATAAGATATCATACCAAAAAAGATGGAAAACTGAGTGGGAGCATTGATTATATTAACATTCAATACCCTTTTGTAGTAAATACCCCGGTTGCTTATGAAATACTTGAAGGCTTATTGCCGGGCAATAATTTTACCTGGCAATTAAGTTTCCAGCAATCTGTTACAAGTGTCATTGAAATCCTGTTGTCGTATGAAGGCAGAAAAACAAAAAATAATCTTTTCTTTCACCAGGGGAATGTTCAGGTTAGGGCAAATTTTTAACATGGTAAATAACAATATAACCCACTATTGTGTTGAATATAAAAAATGCAGGAAATACTGGTTTTTGGGAATAACAAATTCTCAGATAAGATAGTTGAAATATTGTTTAACGTAGTTTATATGTTGTGTTCTTTCAAAACGATTAATTTTATATTGAACCACATTTAAACCACATTTACAACTATATTTAAACAGTATTTTAGGTCCTGTAAAAATATTTAACCACTAAAATAAGGGTAGTGCCATATTCTTAGCTCTCAACTCCCGGCTCTCAGCAATTATTTTTATGCCTGTGCTGTAGGCCCTCCAAAATTAAAAGGGATTTTTCCTTCACCACCTGAAGCTTTTGAATCATCAATAGGGCCGTTCATTGATTCAAATTTTTTAATATTATCATTCAGTGCATTCATTAATCGTTTGGCATGTTCAGGGGTTAAAATAATTCTGGATTTGACATTAGCTTTGTTGATTCCGGGTACAATTCTCACAAAATCAACTACAAATTCTGAAGAAGAATGTGTTATGATTGCAAGGTTTGAATATATCCCTTGAGCAATTTCTTCACTAAGTTCAATATTTACTTGTTGTCCTTCTTGTGGTTGATTTTTTTGTTCCATATAATCACATGTTTATTTTTGTATACTTTCTTCTTTTTCTTTTTTATCACTGCGTTCTTTTTTCTCTTTGCCTTTTTTACCCGATGTGAGCTGTTCATACTCTTCTTTTGAGCCCACTACAATGTTATCATAAAGCTTTGACCCTGTTCCGGCTGGTATTTTATGTCCAACAATGACATTTTCTTTCAATCCGTTCAGGTAATCAATTTTACCATTGATGGCTGCTTCATTGAGTACTTTTCTGGCCTCCTGGAATGAAGCGGCAGAGATAAAGCTTTCTGTCTGTAATGCAGCTTTGGTAATACCTTGTAATATTTGTCTTGAAGTAGCAGGTACAGTGTCTCTTACCTCAACAGGACGTAAGTCTTTACGTTTTAGCATAGAGTTTTCATCCCTTAGTTTTCTGGCAGAAATGACCTGGCCTACTTTAAGCGAAGGTGAATCACCTGCATCAGTGACTACTTTTTTATTGTAAATCCAATCGTTTTCATTTTGGAATTCTTCTTTATTCACCAATTGTTTTTCAAGGAATTTGGTGTCACCCGGATCTTCGATTTCAAATTTACGCATCATCTGACGCACAATGACTTCAAAGTGTTTATCATTGATCTTTACACCTTGCAACCTGTATACTTCCTGTATTTCATTGACAATGTATTCCTGTACTTTTGTCGGGCCTTGTATGGCTAAAATGTTTTCGGGGGTTACTGCACCATCCGACAATGACATACCTGACCTTACATAATCGTTTTCCTGTACAAGGATTTGTTTTGAAAGGGGGACAAGGTATTTTTTTACTTCGCCTGTCCTCGATTTCACCATGATTTCACGGTTTCCTCTTTTTACCTTTCCAAATGAAACTTCTCCTTCAATTTCGGAGACTACAGCAGGATTTGAAGGATTACGGGCTTCGAATAGCTCAGTAACTCTGGGAAGTCCACCGGTGATATCACCGGATTTGCCCACTGCACGAGGAATTTTAATTAATATATCGCCCTCGTGTACATAATCACCATTATTGACTGCAAGGTGAGCACCTACGGGCAGATTATAAGTCCGCAAAACTTCTTTATCTTTCTTATTTTTGAGGATTTGAATTTCAGGATTCTTTTTACGGTCTTTTGTTTCAATGATTACTTTTTCTTTGTATCCTGTTTGTTCGTCTGATTCTTCTCTGAATGTAATTGATTCGATTACATTTTTAAATGAAATATATCCTTCTACTTCATTTATTAATACTGCATTATATGGGTCCCATTCACATATGAGCTGATCCTTTTTGATTTCATCGCCATTTTTAACGTAAAGTTTAGAACCATATGGTATTGTATGTGTAGAAAGAACGATATTGGTGTTTTTGTCAATGATTTTCATTTCAGCCATCCTGGCAATCACCACATCAATGACATTTCCTTCTTCGTCTTTTTTAGAGATCGTTTTTAAACTACTGATCTCAACAATACCATCATATTTTGAAGTAATATTGGAAGCTTCGGTAATGTTAGAAGCAGTACCTCCAACATGAAATGTTCTAAGTGTGAGCTGTGTACCTGGTTCCCCAATGGACTGTGCTGCAATCACACCAACAGCTTCTCCCTGTCTGATCATTCTTCCTGATCCAAGGTTTCTGCCATAGCATTTGGCGCAGACTCCTTTTTTGGTTTCACATGTTAATACAGACCGGATTTCAATTTCTTCGATTGGAGATTCTTCGACCTCATGTGCAATTTCTTCGTTTATTTCTTCGCCTGAGCTAATGATCAGTTCACCGGTAAGCGGATGATAAATGTCATGCACTACAGTTCTACCTAAAATTCTGTCGTATAAAGATTCAACGACTTCTTCGTTTTTCTTGATTGCTTTGGCAAGTATTCCGCGCAATGTCCCACAATCTTCTTCAGTAATATAAATATCTTGTGCAACATCTACCAGACGACGAGTCAGGTATCCGGCATCGGCAGTTTTCAGTGCTGTATCAGCAAGTCCTTTTCGTGCACCGTGAGTAGAGATAAAGTATTCGAGTACAGATAATCCTTCTTTAAAGTTAGAAAGAATAGGGTTTTCGATAATTTCTGCACCCATTGAGCTGGATTTCTGTGGTTTGGCCATCAATCCTCTCATTCCGGATAACTGGCGGATTTGTTCTTTTGACCCCCTCGCTCCGGAATCAATCATCATGTAAATTGGGTTGAACCCGTTTTTATCTTTAATAAGTTGATGCATCAAAATATTTGTCAGCTTTGTATTGACATGTGTCCAAATATCAAGGATCTGATTGTACCGTTCATTGTTTGTGATCAATCCCATATTATAGTTGTTCATGATCTCTTCAACCTGTTCATATCCTTCGTTTACCAATTCAGTTTTTTCTGCAGGGATGATCACATCGTCAATATTAAACGATAAGCCACCCTGAAATGCCATATCAAAACCGATATTTTTGATGTCATTGAGGAATTTAGCACATTTTTTGTTTCCGGCAATTTTATAAACATTTCCAATGATCTCGCGAAGAGATTTTTTGGTAAGTGTTTCATTAATGTACCCCAATTCTTCGGGAACATATTCATTGAATAATACCTTTCCAACGGTGGTTTTAACCAATTTTTGTACTTCTTTTTCCCCTTCTTTTATATTTAGCTTTACTTTTATAATGGCATGTATATTTACTTTGCCTTCATTGAATGCAATTTTCACTTCTTCAGGGGAATAGAAAATAAAGTTTTCACCTTTTACAGGTTCTTCTTCGGTGCTTTTTTTCTCTTTAGTTAAATAGTACAGTCCCAATACCATATCTTGTGATGGTACTGTAATGGGAGCACCATTGGCAGGTGTTAAAATATTTTGTGAGGAAAGCATTAATAATTGTGCTTCCAGAATTGCAGCATTTCCAAGGGGCACATGCACAGCCATTTGGTCGCCATCAAAGTCGGCATTAAATGGGGTACAAACCAGTGGATGAATTTGAATGGCTTTTCCTTCTACGAGTTTTGGTTGGAAAGCCTGGATTCCCAATCTGTGGAGGGTGGGAGCACGATTAAGCATTACAGGATGTCCTTTTAAGACATTTTCTAATATATCCCATACTACCGGGTCTCTGTTATCCACAATTTTTTTTGCTGATTTAACTGTTTTTACAATTCCCCTTTCAATGAGTTTTCTTACAATAAAAGGTTTGTAAAGCTCAGCAGCCATATCTTTA
Organism: uncultured Bacteroidales bacterium; assembly: GCA_964549265.1. Classification (GTDB taxonomy): domain Bacteria; phylum Bacteroidota; class Bacteroidia; order Bacteroidales; family JBBRXJ01; genus CAYMKE01. The sequence continues at coordinate 7,805 of CAZJWE010000012.1, forward strand.
GGAAGTCCGCATTCATGCATATCCAATTCAGGGCCTACCACAATTACTGAACGGGCAGAGTAGTCAACACGTTTTCCTAAAAGGTTTTGACGGAATCTTCCGCGTTTTCCTTTTAATGAATCACTTAAAGACTTGAGTGGCCTGTTGGCATCTGTTTTTACTGCGTTTGATTTTCTGGAATTATCTAATAATGAATCTACTGCTTCCTGAAGCATTCTTTTTTCATTTCTCAGGATTACTTCAGGTGCCCGTATTTCCATTAATCGTTTTAGACGGTTGTTCCGTATGATCACCCTTCTGTATAAGTCGTTTAGGTCAGATGTTGCAAACCTGCCTCCGTCGAGTGGAACCAAAGGCCTTAGTTCGGGAGGTATTACCGGAACAACTTTTAAGATCATCCATTCGGGTTTGTTAATATTCTTAGAAGCCCTGAACGATTCTACTACTTGCAATCGTTTTAGTGCTTCGTTTTTTCGTTGTCTTGAAGTTTCTGTGTTGGCTTTGTGTCTGAGGTCAAATGAAAGTTCGTCCAGGTCTATTTGTGAAAGGAGCATTTCCATTGCCTCGCCACCCATCTTAGCGATGAATTTATCAGGGTCAGTATCAGGCAATAGTTGGTTTTCTTTAGGAAGGCTTTCAAGGATGTCCAGATATTCTTCTTCTGTTAAGAAGTCAAGGTATTTAACCCCGTCTTGTTCTTTTACACCGGGATTAACAACTACATATCTTTCATAATATATGATTGAATCCAGTTTTTTTGAAGGCAGTCCAAGTAAATAACCAATTTTATTGGGCAATGTTTTGAAATACCATATATGTGCAACAGGTACGACAAGCGAGATATGTCCCATTCGTTCTCTCCGGACTTTTTTTTCTGTTACTTCTACACCACATCTGTCACATACAATTCCTTTATACCGTATTCGTTTGTATTTGCCACAATGACATTCATAATCTTTAACAGGGCCGAAGATGCGTTCACAAAATAGTCCGTCTCTTTCAGGTTTATAAGTCCTGTAATTAAACGTTTCGGGTTTTAGTACCTCGCCGAATGATTGTTCGAGCACTTCTTCAGGAGATGCTAAGCCAATACTTACTTTACTGAATTCACTATTTATTTTTTTTTCTTTTCTGAATGCCATATGAATATGTGTTTAAAAGGTTGTTTCAAAAAAAATCTTGTGGAATCACTATGAAAAGTTAAGACTCAATCCTAAGCCTTTCATTTCATAAAGCAAGACCTTGAATGATTCCGGGATTCTTGCAGGAGGAAGTGCTTCGCCTTTTACAATAGCTTCATAGGCTTTTGCACGTCCAACAACATCGTCAGATTTATATGTTAATACCTCATGAAGAATATTGGCTGCTCCGTAAGCTTCAAGTGCCCACACTTCCATTTCTCCAAAACGCTGACCTCCGAATTGAGCTTTACCACCCAGAGGTTGTTGCGTGATCAATGAATATGGGCCTATAGAACGGGCATGTATCTTATCGTCAACCATATGGCCTAATTTAAGCATATAGGTAACCCCTACAGTTGCTGGTTGGTCAAAGCGTTTGCCGGTTCCACCGTCATATAAATAAGTTTTACCGAATTTAGGTATTCCGGCTTTTTCACAATATCCTTCAATTTCTTTTACGCTTGCTCCATCAAAAATAGGTGTAGCAAATCTCACGCCAAGTTTTTGGCCTGCCCAACCCAGAATGGTCTCATATATTTGTCCGAGATTCATACGGGAAGGCACTCCTAATGGGTTTAATACAATATCTACAGGTGTTCCGTCTTCAAGAAATGGCATGTCTTCCTGGCGAACAATTTTGGAAATAATCCCTTTATTTCCATGTCTTCCGGATAATTTATCACCAATTTTTACTTTTCGTTTTTGGGCTATATATACCTTGGCCATTTGAATGATACCTGTTGGCAATTCATCCCCTATGGTAATGTTGTATTTTTCCCGTTTGATTTTTGCATCAATCTCTTTGTACTTTAGATTGTAATTGTGTAACAAATTTTTGATGCGTTCGTTATTGGTTTTGTCTGACGTCCATTTGTTTCCGGTAATGGTAAGATAATTTACCTCATGCAACACTTTTTGGGTGTACTTTGTTCCTTTTCGGATTATTTCATTATTGTTTTCATCTTTCACTCCCTGCGATATCTTTCCGTTTACCAGGATAAAGAGTTTGTCAATTAATTTAGCTTTAAGTTCTTCTGCTTCTTTTTCAAAATCTCTGGTTAATTCATTGATTTTTTCTTGTCCGTCAATGTTTGATTTTTTTCCTTTTGATGCTCTTGTGAACAGTTTTTTCTTGATCACTACACCTTCCATAGAAGGAGGCGCTTTTAACGATGCATCTTTTACATTTCCGGCTTTGTCGCCAAATATAGCCCGTAATAATTTTTCTTCGGGTGAAGGGTCAGATTCACCTTTGGGTGTTATCTTACCTATTAATATATCACCAGATTTTACAGGAGCACCGATTCTGATCAAACCGTATTCATCAAGATTACGTGTAGCTCTTTCGCTCACATTTGGGATATCGGAGGTGAGCTCTTCTACACCTCTTTTGGTATCTCTCACCTGCATTTCAAATTCTTCAATATTGATGGATGTCATGACATCTTCTCTTACAAGTTTTTCAGAAATAACAATGGCATCCTCAAAATTGTATCCTTTCCAGGGCATAAATGCTACTTTCAGATTTCTTCCCAGGGCAAGGTGTCCGTCATGTGTACAATATCCTTCTGTTAAAATCTGTCCTTCCTCAACTTTATCTCCTATTGAGACAAGAGGTTTGAGATTTATGCAACTGTTTTGATTGGTTTTCTTATATTTTAATAGTTTGTATTCTTTTTTGCTGTCGTCAAAGCTAACCAGTTCTTCTTCTTCAGACCTTGAATATTTGATGACGATTGCTTCTGCATCTACATAATCTACAACACCATCTCCTTCTGCTACTATTTGTGTTCGGGAATCTTTAGCAACTATTTCTTCGATTCCGGTACCTACGATAGCAGCTTCGGGCTTCATAATTGGCACTGCCTGTCTCATCATATTTGATCCCATTAAAGCTCTGTTGGCATCGTTATGCTCAAGGAACGGGATTAGTGATGCAGCAATAGAGGCGATCTGGTTCGGAGCTATATCCATAAGATGTACATCTGTTGATTCTGATACAGGAAAGTCTCCGTTGAACCGTGCTTTTACTTTGGCATTTTCAAACATTCTTTGCTCATTAATCGGAGCGTTTGCCTGTGCTATTATTTGTTCTTCTTCTTCTTCGGCAGACAGATATACAATTTCTTCTTCAATTTTTGCTTTGCTTACTTTTCTGTATGGTGTTTCAATAAAACCAAGGTTATTGATTCGCGCATAAACACATAATGAAGATATCAAACCGATATTCGGGCCTTCTGGTGTTTCTATCGGGCATAATCTGCCATAATGTGTAAAGTGAACGTCTCTGACCTCAAATCCGGCGCGCTCTCTTGATAAACCACCAGGCCCCAGTGCAGATAGTCTTCTTTTATGTGTAACCTCTGCCAATGGATTGGTTTGATCCATGAATTGCGACAATGGGTTTGTTCCAAAGAAAGAGTTGATAACAGACGAAAGGGTTTTTGAATTGATCAGGTCTATGGGGGTGAATACCTCGTTATCCCGTACATTCATTCGTTCCCTGATGGTTCTGGCCATACGTGCAAGGCCAACACCAAATTGATTGGCAATTTGTTCGCCTACAGTTCTTACGCGACGATTACTCAAGTGGTCAATATCATCAACTTCGGCTTTTGAATTGATCAATTCAATAAGTTGTATGATGATTTTGATGATGTCTTCTTTGGTCAGTATTTTGGTATCCATTGGGATATCAAGTCCCAATTTCTTATTGATTTTATATCTTCCGACTTCGCCAAGGTCATATCGTTTATCAGAAAAGAATAAGTTTTCAATGACTTCTCTGGCAGTGGTTTCATCCGGTGGTTCCGAATTTCTTAACTGACGGTATGTGTAAAGGACAGCTTCTTTTTCAGAGTTGCAGGGATCTTTTTGGAGTGTATTGTAAATAATCGCATAATCCGATATATTTTGTCCTTGTTTGTGCAGTAAAATATTTGGAGTTCCGGATTCAATGATGTCATTGATATGTTCTTCCTGGATTGTCGTTTCTCTTTCGATAATGACTTCGTTACGTTCAATGGAAACGACTTCTCCGGTGTCTTCATCTACAAAGTCTTCAACCCATGATTTTAATACTCTTGCAGCAAGTTTTCTGCCTACAGCTTTTTTAAGGTTATCTTTTGTAACTTTAATTTCATCTGCGAGATTAAATATTTCGAGAATGTCTTTGTCATTTTCGTAACCAATAGCTCTTAAGAGGGTAGTGACAGGTAATTTTTTCTTTCGTTCAATATATGCATACATCACATTGTTGATATCTGTGGCAAATTCAACCCATGATCCTTTAAAAGGAATCACCCTGGCCGAATACAATTTGGTGCCATTGGCATGTATGCTTTGCCCGAAAAATACGCCGGGAGAACGGTGTAATTGAGAAACAATGACACGTTCTGCTCCATTGATAATGAAGTTACCCCGTGCAGTCATGTATGGTATTGTGCCAAGATAAACATCCTGAATTACTGTATCAAAATCTTCATGTTCGGGATCTGTACAATAAAGTTTTAGTTTGGCTTTAAGGGGTACACCAAATGATAATCCCCGTTCTATGCATTCTTCTATGCTATAGCGGGGAGGGTCTATTGTATAATCTAAAAATTCGAGGACAAAGTTATTACGTGTATCTGTAATTGGAAAGTTTTCCATAAAAACTTTATACAATCCTTCGTGCGAACGTTCTTCTGTCCGTTTGTCAATCTTAAAGAAATCACTGAATGATTTTATTTGTATATCTAGAAAGTCAGGATAGTTAAAGTTATTCTTGATGCTAGCAAAATGTATTTTTTGCATATGTTATACTTATATTTTGTAAATAAAATATAAAAATCATGAAAGATTATGGTAGCTAAGTCTTGGTCTTTCATGGTTAAAATTTAATTATAAAGAAATAAAAAATGTGTTATTTATAAAACACATTTTTCAGGACAAACGAACTATTCAGCCATAAAGTATTTTGTTTTATTAAATGTTTTTATTTAAATACATTACAATACAGCAAAAGGTTTAGAACCATTTGCTGGTTCCAAACCTAATGTATATATTAAGCTGAACTTAATTGTCCTTATTTAATTTCAACTTCAGCGCCAGCATCTTCGAGCTGTGCTTTGATTGATTCTGCATCATCTTTATTAGCTCCTTCTTTGATTGTTGCCGGAGCAGAGTCAACCAATTGTTTGCTTTCTTTAAGGCCTTGTCCTGTTATTTCTTTAACTAATTTAACAACTTGTAGTTTGGCATTTCCAGCTGCAGTTAAAACGACATCAAATTCAGTTTTTTCTTCTGCTGCGCCTTCTCCGGCACCACCTGCTACTCCTGCTGCGATTACAGGGGCTGCTGCTGCCGGCTCAATACCATGTTCTTCTTTTAAAATATCTGCTAATTCGTTAACTTCTTTTACCGTTAAGTTAACCAATTGATCTGCAAGCGTTTTTAATTCTGCCATTGTATTCTTGTTTTTGATTTATTAAAAATTATTGTTTTTCTGATAAAGTTTTTAGTGCTCCTGTTAATTTGTTTTGACCTGATTTTAGTGCAGAGATCAAATTGTTCATTGGGTTTTGTAATTGTAGAATAATGTCTCCGATGAGTTCTTCTTTTGATTTGAGTTCTGCAAGTGTTTCAACCTGATCATCGCCATAATAAAAGCTTTCTTCTACATATGCAGCTTTTAAGACGGGTTTTTCATGTTTTTTTCGAAATTCTCTGATCAGTTTTGCTCCTGCATTGCCTGTTTCGCAAAACATGATGGATGTTGAATTTTTCAAAACCTCTTCAAATCCATTTGATAATTCTTTATCCGATGCTTTTAAAGCTTTCTTGATTAATGTATTTTTAACGACTTCAAGGCGAATGTTGTTTTCAAAACATTTTCTTCTCAATTTCCCTGTGTCTTCTGCATTCAGTTCTGATGTATCTGTTATGTAAAGATGACTATGCTCATTTATTTTTTGGGTCAGATCTTTGATGATCGTATCTTTTACTCCTTTGGGTTTCATTATCAAAAAGTCTTTAGGTTATTATTCTTCTAATAGTGATTTTTTGTCAATTTTTACACCAGGACTCATTGAACTGGACAGGTGAATTGACTGGATATAGTTTCCTTTGGCTCCCGAGGGCCTTAATGTTTTTAATGTTTGAAGTAGTTCTTTTACATTATCTGCTATTTGTTTTGGTTGAAAAGATACTCTTCCTACAGGTGTATGTATTATTCCGGTTTTATCTACTTTAAAATCAATTTTGCCTAATTTGACTTCTTTGACTGTTTGTCCTACGTCATTGGTTACTGTTCCGCTTTTAGGGTTTGGCATCAAACCTCTTGGGCCCAATACTTTTCCTAATTTTCCGATCTTGGGCATGACTTGTGGTGTAGTAATGATTACATCCATATCTGTCCATCCTTGTTGTATTTTTTCAACAAACTCGTCAAGACCAACAAAGTCAGCTCCGGCGTCTTTTGCTTCTTGTTCTTTTTCAGGAGGAACAAGGGCCATAACCTTCAGGGTTTTCCCTGTTCCGTTTGGCAGACTTACAGTTCCTCTGACCATTTGGTCGGTTTTTCGAGGGTCTACACCCAATTTGACATCAATGTCAACCGATGCATCAAATTTGGCATAGTTGATCTCTTTGACCAGTTTCGCTGCATCTAATAGTTTATATTCCTTGGATTTATCAAGTTTTTCCAGCGACTGTTTTTGATTTTTTGTTAGCTTGCCCATTATTATTTAGTTTTTTTCAAATGGTGATTTTCCTTTTACAGTAATACCCATGCTTCTTGCAGTACCTGCAACCATTTTCATTGCTGATTCTGATGTAAAAGCATTCAGGTCAGGCATTTTATCTTCAGCTATTTTTTGTACGTCATCCCAACTGATTGATGCCACTTTATTTGTTTTTGGTTCCGGTGATCCTGATTTTACTTTTGCTGCTTCTTTTATTTGCACTGCAACCGGGGGGCGTTTGGTGATGAATGTAAACGATTTATCTGTGAAGACAGTAATTTCAACAGGGATTAGTTTTCCCTGGCTCTCCTGAGTCTTCGCATTGAATTGTTTACAGAACTCCATAATGTTTACTCCTTTGGCCCCCAAAGCCGGTCCTACAGGAGGAGAAGGATTGGCAGCACCTCCTCTTATTTGTAATTTAATGATATCACTTACTTTTTTCGCCATGATTAATTCTTAAAAAATATATTATTCTCTTTCTACTTGCATAAAGCTGAGTTCAAGTGGCGTTTTACGGCCAAATATTTTCACGCTTACTTTGAGTTTTTTCTTTTCTTCGTTTACATTTTCAATGATGCCATTGAAACCGCTAAAAGGGCCATCAGTAACTTTAATTCTTTCACCAACACAAAATGGTTCATTGATTGTTTCATCGGTTGCTGATAATTCATCAACTTTTCCTAATATTCTATTGACCTCGTTTTGACGCATTGGTGTTGGTTTTTTGTTTTCTTCCCCTAAAAAGCCAATGACGTTTGTTATACTTTTTAAAATATGGGGTATTTCACCATCCATTTGCGCCTCTACCAATACATATCCGGGGAAAAAGTTGCGTTCTTTTTTTATTTTTTTTCCGTTTCTTACCTGGTATGTCTTTTCTGTAGGTACTAAAACCTGAGACACATAATCTTCAAGATTAAGGTGTTTAATCTCTTGTTCTATCAGTTGCTTAACTTGTTTTTCTTTGCCACTGATAGCTCTTAGTACATACCATTTTTTATCTGATTCACTCATAAATGTAAGTCGAGGATTAATAGAACATTTTATATACAAATTCCATTATGTTTCTGAATGAGAAGTCCATAATGAATACAATCAATGAAATGATCAGTGTGGCGATCATGACAATGATGGCACTGTTTTGTAACTCAGGCCATGATGGCCAGGATACTTTGTATACTAATTCCTGAAATGCTTCTTTAAAATATTTAATTATTTTCATAAATATTGTTAAATAATATAGCACGGATGGCAAGACTCGAACTTGCAACCTTTGGTTTTGGAGACCAGTGCTCTACCAATTGAGCCACATCCGTGTAAAAAAGTTCAGGAAAATAAACAATGTATTCCGGAACTTTTTATAATATAATATAATTTAGTCTACGATTTCAATTACCTGTCCGGCACCTACCGTACGTCCGCCTTCTCTGATTGCAAATCTCAGACCCTGGTTAATCGCTACAGGATAAATCAATTCTACAGTAATAGTGACATTGTCGCCTGGCATTACCATTTCGCGTCCTTCAGGTAATTGTATGTTTCCAGTTACGTCAAGTGTTCTTAAGTAAAACTGAGGCCTGTAATTGTTATGGAAAGGAGTATGACGTCCACCTTCTTCTTTTTTAAGTACATAGATTTCAGCTTTAAACTTGGTATGTGGAGTGATTGAGCCGGGTTTTGCGATGACCATACCCCGCTTGATCTCATCTTTATTTACACCTCTTAAAAGCAAACCTACATTATCACCGGCTTCACCGTCATCAAGTATTTTACGGAACATTTCAATACCGGTAACAACTGTTTTCTTTTTATCATCTCCTAAACCTATCATTTCCATTTCATCACCTGAGTGAACAGTACCTGTTTCAATTCTACCGGTTGCTACAGTACCGCGACCAGTGATTGAAAATACATCTTCTACAGGCATTAAGAATGGTTTATCTTTGTCTCTTATTGGAGTAGGTATGTACTCATCAACAGCGTCCATGAGTTCGTGAATTTTATCGAGCATTTCTTGTTCGCCGTTTAATGCGCCCAATGCAGAACCTTTGACTAAAGGAGCATTTTGGCCATCAAATTCGTAGAAGTCAAGTAATTCTCTTACTTCCATCTCAACCAATTCTACAAGTTCTTCGTCATCCACCAGGTCAACTTTATTCAGGAAGACCACAATTTTAGGGATGTTTACCTGACGAGCAAGCAGAATATGCTCTCTTGTTTGTGGCATTGGGCCATCGGGAGCAGCTACTACCAGGATGGCGCCGTCCATTTGAGCTGCACCGGTAACCATGTTTTTAACATAGTCGGCATGGCCCGGACAGTCAATATGAGCATAGTGCCTTTTTTCTGTTTGATACTCGATATGGGCTGTTTGAATAGTCAAGCCTCTTTCTTTTTCTTCAGGGGCATTGTCAATACTATCGTAAGATCTTGATTCTGCCATTCCTGTTGATGAAAGATAATTGGTTATAGCGGCAGTAAGGGTTGTTTTACCGTGGTCTACATGCCCGATAGTCCCAATATTAACGTGTTCTTTCGATCGTTCAAATTTTTCTTTTGCCATAGTTACTATTTATTAATAATTAATAAATTAAAATATTAATTGTTTAAAACTTTATTTATCAAGCCAATGACGGGAATTGAACCCGTGACCTCTTCCTTACCAAGGAAGCGCTCTACCTCTGAGCTACATCGGCGCTAAAAAAAAGAGCGAGAGACGGAACTCGAATCCGCGACCCTCAGCTTGGAAGGCTGATGCTCTACCAACTGAGCTACTCTCGCCTAATGCTTTTGTTTGCATGCATTCATTCATTTTTCTTTTTCACCCACTCTTACTCTTGCTGAATTTGCACACAAACTCACACTTATTTGTGGGGAGGGCAGGATTTGAACCTACGAAGGCATACGCCAGCAGATTTACAGTCTGCCCCAGTTGACCACTTTGGTACCTCCCCTCTTTCTTAGTACACGAGCCGATGGAGGGACTCGAACCCCCGACCTGCTGATTACAAATCAGCTGCTCTAAGCCAGCTGAGCTACATCGGCATTTATTCAATGAACGAAATAAATTATAAATTGGAGCGCAAATGTACAAATATTTTATTTAGAACACAAAATTTCAGTAAATAAATTTTATGTTTTGCCTTATTTATTTTTATCTTTATATTTGATAAGTTGTTTTCTTAAAGCTTCTATAGCTTCACCTATTGATTTCTCAAAGGATTCGCTTTGCTTTTTAGCAAATAACTCGTGCTTAGGTATTTCTAATTTTATTTCTGTAATTTTTCCATCATTGTCTTGCGACTTCTCATTTTTTAAAAATACTTCTGCCCCTGTTATTCGTTCATGATACTGGGATAGTTTTGTTAGTTTGGATGTGATTAATTCTTTTAAATTATCTGCTGCGTCAAAATTTACTGAATTGATCTTGATATTCATTTCTTTACCTCCTTGCTTATTTTTTATCCCCCCTGGGATGTGCTTGTTTATATATGTCTTTTAATTTTTCAAATGTATTGTGTGTATATACTTGTGTTGCCGATAAATTAGCATGCCCGAGTATTTCTTTAATTGCATTCAGGTCTGCTCCATTGTTTAGCATATGCGTTGCAAATGTATGCCTGAGTATATGCGGGCTTTTCTTTTCAATGGTTGTAATGGCATCAAGGTATTTGTTTACTATTCTGTATACTAATTTGGTGTAAATTTTTACTCCTTTACCAGTTATAAAAAAAGGTTCATCCTGGTTAGAAGGTGCATTGACCTGGTTTCTGTATTGTAAATATTGATTGATGGATTGATTGAGATGTGAGGGGTATGGTATAATGCGTTCTTTGTCTCTTTTGCCGTGTACTTTTATATAGCATTCTTTTTGGTTGATGTTTTTTATTTTCAGTTCTGTGAGTTCAGAAAGCCGTATTCCGGTAAAATAAAAAATTTCTATGATTAATTTATCCCGGACCCCTTCAAAATCATCTGTAAAGTCAAAGTCATCTAATAAAATATCCATGTTATGCTGATCAACAAAAAAAGGAAGATTTTTTTCAGATTTTGGAGTTAAGACCTTATCCAATGGATTTATTTTTAGTTTGTTTTCTTTTAAAAGGTATTTGAAAAAAGTCTTTAAGGTTGTGACCTTTCTGTTGACAGTCCTTGCAGATATATTGTTTTCAATCAGATAAACAATCCATCGCCTGATTATGTGTTCGTCAAGTTTTTGAAAATCAATAGATTGGGCTTTGATTTGATGGGAGAGAAAAGCGTGAAATTGATTCAAATCCCCTTCATATGAAGTTATAGTGTGTTTTGAATATCTTTTTTCATATTTGAGATAATGAATAAATGCTTCTCTTACTTCCATAATTCATCACTGAAACGAATATACTAATATTCGTCTTCCTGCATTTTTTTCTTGTAGATTGCCTTTTTCATTGTTTCACGTTTTTCTTCAGAAGGTTTTTTAAATGCCTGACGCTCCCTTAGTTCTTTGCTGGCACCCGTTTTTTCGAATTTTCTTTTAAAGCGTTTGAGTGCCCTTTCTATATTTTCTCCTTCTTTGACTGGTATTCTAAGCATAATAATGTTGTTTTAATATAAATGTATTAAAATGTAAAATCATGCAAAATTAATGAATACTCAAAATATATTCAAATGAATTTTTGTTTTTTGTTGATTTAATGCAATTTTTTATTTTTCTTTTTTCTTATTTCACAGTAAAATAGTGTTTCATTTTTGTATATATTTCTTTTGGAAGGATATTATTTTCAATTACTTCGTCAAGTCTGCGAATGTTTTTTTTGAATTTTCTATAGCGTATTAATCCCTCTACCTGGAAATTGTTCAAATAAGGGTGCCTCAAAAGTGTTTTGTAGTCAGCCTTGTTTAGGTTTAACCGGGTGATTTTTGTTGTATCTGCATAAATCATATTTTGTATGTTATTGTATGTTTCATTTTCGAGGCCATATACTTCCAAAAGTTGCTGTGTATTGTAAAATCCGCCCAATAGCTTTCTGTATTTAATAATCCGTTCTGCAAATACAGGGCCAATGCCATAGAGTTTTTGTAGTGTTTCCGGCTCTGCTGTATTGATGTCAATCCTGACTTTTTGGTTTTCTTTTTTTGCTTCTTTTGGTTGTGTTGCTTGATGTTTCAGATATTTGTTGGTTGAGCCTTCCGGTTTCTGATCATCAATTTTAATGTAAGGCAATAGTGTATTGTATTGTTGTGGCGATATACCATATATTTTTTTTACATCTTCTTTTTTATAGAGTCTTCCGCCTGCTTTAATATAGTTTTTTAAAGCGTTTATTTGTTTTGTTGTAAATCCTAATTTTTCAAGCTGGGCATGCGAAGCCTGGTTAGGGTCGAAATTGAATAAGGTATCGGGATGAAATGGTTTTTTGTTTTCTTTTTGAATTGTTGTTTTCTTTTTATATAAAGCCGTTTCAAATTGGTGAATCTTATCTTGTATTGTGTCATTTTTATGGGATAACACGTTCTCCGGCTGTCTGTTGATGTAATAACGGACTGAAATTAATGTTATTATAATGAACAGCAAGACTATGATGCCATTTCGTTCGCTTTTTGTGAAGGTGAGGTATTCTTTTAAATGCTGATTTATTTTCATTTTTTAATGTTACAAAATATAAAAATTATTTGCTACCAGTTTCATTATCCGAGCATCCCCATGCTTTCGGCAAAAACCAGAGCAATGGCAAAGGGGGCAATAAAGCGTAAGATAAATAGCAGGAGTTTGAAATACTTGATCCGCAATGTTCCCTGATTTGAGATTTCGGCTTTAAGTTGTTTTTTTCCTACACGCCATCCGACAAATATTGCAATCAATAACCCGCCTAATGGCAGTAGGATGTCGGAAGAAATGCGTTCAAGTAGGTCAAAAAGGTTCATTTCGAATACGCTGAATCCTTCGAGATTATTTCCTATTGAAAGGCCACAAAATATTCCTAAAACAGATATAAGGCCAGTGGCCAAAAATGTTGCCTGGTGCCTTTTGATGTTTAATTCTTCAACAAAATATGCCACCACTACTTCCAGTATGGAGATGGATGATGTTAAGGCAGCCACGCAAAGCAATACAAAAAACATGATGGAAAAGATATATCCACCGGGCATTTGTTGAAATACATTGGGAAGGGTGATGTAAATGAGTTCGGGCCCTGCGCTTGGCGGTATTCCAAAGGCAAACACAGCAGGAAATATGGCAACACCGGCTAATATGGCGATTAATGTATCGGCCAGTGTCACTTCAAGGGCAGTGGTGGCCAGGTTATTTTTGTTATCAATGTATGATCCATAGGTGATCAGTGCTCCCATTCCCAGGCTAAGGGAAAAAAATGCCTGTCCCAGTGCCCTTAATACCCCGTTGGCAGAGAGTTTTGAGAAATCGGGCTTGAATAAGAATTCCAGTCCCTGTCCTGCATTGGGTAACGTAACAGCCCTGATGGCAAGTACAACAATGAGTATGACCAACAGAGGCATTAAAATTTTGGCATACTTTTCAATTCCGTCTTTAATTCCCGAATACACAATAAAAGCTGTGAGCCCCATGAATATCAACTGCCATAGAATTGGCCTGAAAATCCCTGATTTAAATGCATCAAATGTTTCTTTGATCTGGTCAGGTGATTTGTTAGCAAATGTATTGCTTACGGCTTTTATGATATATTCCAATGACCAGCCTGCTACCACACCATAAAACGCCAAAATAAAGAATGCAGCCCCAATACCCATATACCCTACAAAAGGCCATAAGGTGCCTGGTGCTATGCTCTTGAATGAGCCAAACACGTCTTTTCGTCCTTTTCTCCCGATGACAAATTCGGAGATCATCAATGGCAGGCCGATGCTTAATACAAATAATAAATAAATGATTAAAAATGCTCCACCTCCCGATTCACCTAATACATAGGGGAACTTCCAAATGTTGCCAAGTCCCACAGCAGATCCTGCAGCTGCCGCAACAACTCCAAATTTACTGGAAAACAAATCCCGCTTTAATTTTCTTTTCAAGGGAGACATTTACTTTGTTTTATTTGTGCCTATAAAAAATGCAAAAATATTTTAAATCATGTAAAAAACAAAATAAATTACAAGCGGAAGGAGATAAGTTGAAAGTTGAAAGTTGGATTAGTGCTAAATCATTAAATTTGGATTTTTTAAGAGAAGTCATAATTCAGGATGAAAACAAATTGTACACTTCTAACTTCTAAATTCTAACTTCTAAAAAGCTCAAAGCACACAAGGTATATGCTTATAAAGCCGCTTAATCTCTATACACATAGCCAACAATTAAACAACTCAACGAATAAACAAAGGTACTACTGCAGTAAAACCTAAACAATTCAACAAAATATTAGCTGTTTTTAAAAATACTGATAAATTATAGTAAAAAAATCAAAATAACTTAATATTTATAATAATTTTCATTAAATTTGTATCATAATATAAACAAAAACTATTCATTAATTAAAAAATCACACAATTATGTGCGGAATTATTGGTGTATTTGATCTAAAGACAGATTCAAGTGTGTTAAGGTCGCAGGTATTAAGTATGTCTAAAAAATTACGCCACAGGGGGCCCGACTGGTCTGGGATATATTGTGACAACAATGCAGTGATAGCACATGAACGGCTTGCTATTATTGACCCTCAATCTGGCAAACAACCATTATATAGCAATGACGGAAATCTAGTTTTAGCCGTCAACGGAGAGATTTATAATCATCGTGAAATCAAAGCCAGTCTTAAGCATACGTATGATTTTCAGACACAGTCTGATTGTGAAGTGATTCTTGCTCTTTACCGTGAAAAAGGAATTGATTTTATTGAAGACTTAAGCGGCATTTTTGCCTTTGCGTTGTATGATAAAGAAAAAAACACTTATTTGGTTGCCCGCGACCATATCGGGATCATCCCCCTTTATCAGGGATGGGATATAGAAGGCAATTATTATGTTTCTTCAGAATTAAAAGCACTTGAAGGCATTTGTAAAAAGATTGAATTGTTTTTGCCGGGCCATTATTTATACAGCAAAGACGGTGAGATGAAGCGCTGGTATTATCGTGACTGGATGGAATACGATCATGTAAAGGGCCGGGAGACCAGTCTTGCAGAATTAAGGGA
This sequence comes from uncultured Bacteroidales bacterium, assembly GCA_964549265.1. Taxonomy (GTDB): domain Bacteria; phylum Bacteroidota; class Bacteroidia; order Bacteroidales; family JBBRXJ01; genus CAYMKE01. Next base: position 22,856 of record CAZJWE010000012.1, read on the forward strand.
AGCAATGGAGAGGGCTGTACACAAACAATTGATGTCTGATGTTCCGTATGGCGTTCTTCTTTCAGGCGGACTTGATTCGTCGATCACTTCGGCACTGGCTAAGAAATATTCATCTAAACGCGTTGAAACGAATGATTCAGAAGACGCATGGTGGCCTCAGCTGCATTCATTTGCGGTAGGGCTCAAAGGTTCTCCAGACCTGTCTTCTGCTAAATATGTCGCCGATCATATTGGGACAATCCATCATGAAATTCATTTTACTATACAGGAAGGGTTGGATGCCATCCGGGATGTTATATATCATCTGGAGACGTATGATGTTACAACCATCCGGGCTGCCACTCCTATGTATTTAATGGCAAGGGTTATCAAGTCAATGGGAATCAAGATGGTGCTTTCAGGTGAAGGTGCTGATGAGATATTTGGCGGGTATTTATATTTTCATAAAGCACCAAACCCCAAAGAATTTCATGACGAGACCATTCGGAAATTAGGCAAACTTCATTTATACGATTGTTTAAGGGCAAACAAATCTCTTGCAGCATGGGGCGTAGAAGGCCGAGTGCCTTTTCTTGACAAAGAATTTTTAGATGTAGCCATGCGACTTAACCCGGCAGATAAAATGATTACACCAGACCGGATTGAGAAATGGGTTGTTCGGGAAGCATTGGGAGATTATCTGCCCAAGCGTATAGCCTGGCGGCAAAAAGAACAATTCTCAGACGGAGTAGGGTATAGCTGGATTGATACACTAAAAGAACGAGCTCAGGGAATGGTTTCCGACGACCAGTTAGCAAATGCAGCATACAGGTTTTCGATCAATCCGCCCATGTCTAAAGAGGAATATCTTTACAGATCAATTTTTACGGAATTTTTTCCATCTGACGCTGCTGCTGCAACAGTCCCTTCTGTGCCATCAATTGCATGCAGCACTGCCGAAGCATTGGCATGGGACGAGTCATTTAAAAACATGACCGATCCGTCCGGCAGAGCAGTTAGTAATGTTCATCTTGACGGATACAAGTAGCAAAGCGAGAGAGAGAAGAGTTGAATTGTTAATTGTTAATTGTTAATTGGAGCGTGGGCATGAGTGTGGGTGTGATTATACCCATGAGCTTTGGCAGCACTTCGCTTTGAGCTTTTTTTTAGAATTATAGAAGTTAGAATTATAGAATTTAGAAGGGGTGATTGAGGCTTCTTTCCTATCCATTCTGGTTTCTGACTCCTGAATTCTGAATTCTCTCCAAAAAATATCCAACTTTAATGATTTAGCACTAAGCCGGCTTTCAGCTCTCCTGGGCTATTAATTTTGTTTGTACAAAATCCTACCATCAACAGTTTTGAATTTTAAATTTGGGATTTATTTGGGATTCTGTGATCATCTGCTTAATCTGCGTCATCTGTGTTCCTATTCTTTGAACTTTGTTTTTATGAACTTTATATTTTCTCTGGTGATTCCTCAAAACACAATGTATTTTAGTTTATCAACCATGGTTTAGAATTTATCAACCATAATTTTTTATATTTGAAGTGGTAGGAGTTTTTAAAATATCTTACCAGCCTTAGCTTTAGTGAAGAGGGGATAGTCGTAAATTAAATGTTTTTGTGGGTATATTTGGGTGCAATAAAAGCGGAAGTCAAAATTTGATATGAATTATAGATTTTTAAAAAACTTTATTAGTAATTATATTTCTATTTGTTTGTGTGTTCTTGGGGAAGCTAAATATCTGAAAGTTACCCCAAAATTAGAAGCGATTACAAATTGAACCCCAAGCTTCTATTTACCCCTTTTATTTCCCTTGCATCGTGTTTTTTTGAAATAACAAAAGCATCAATGAATTGTAAAAAGCGCCGGGATTCAAAGGAATGTCCGAATCAATATCCCTGTTTTTTATGCGTTCGATCCATTCAGGCATCTTGTCATAATTTATATAATTGTTGGGTTTTGAAGATTGCATCTCGTTTATTAATTGTCGAATGGCTTGTTCGTCATCCAAAAACCTCTGATATATAATTGGTATGGGAACATTGCTTTTGTCCCACCGCCACCTGACTTCATCGGGCATGATTCCTTCCGTGACTTTTCTGACAAGAAATCGGGTCCATCCTTTGTGTACTTTACAATGTACTGGCAGTGCCAGGTAAAATTCCATTAATTCTTTGTCAAAAAACGGATACCTGTAGTCAATTTTGTGTGCATGGGCTGCAATATAAGAATATTCAAGCCTTTGAGAAATATGGTTGTGCGTGATCCTGTCGTATTGACGCTCTCTTATATCATCTCTTTCCGGGAAGTTAAATGAATCAAAAAAGTGTTCTTTGATATTCATCTTTTCTATGAATTCAGGATTGATTGCAAGGCCATTGAATTTAGTGGTGAGCCAGTCGTCTTTTTTTGAAGAGAATGCCTTGAACAAAGGAAGCATAAATGCCCCGTATTTTTTTACAATGGATGAGGAGAATGGTTTAAACACAGGCGACCCGTAATTTTTTTTCTGGTACATGAGCTCTTTCAGGTATTTTCCCCATTTGCTATTGCCGGCCAGGTCTTGTAAATAGCCGGGTAACCTCGAGGTAACCAATTCATCGCCGCCAAAACCGGAAAGGAGGGTGCGCACTCCTTGTTGGCCTGCTTCATGGTATAATGTGCCCGAAAATAAATGAAAGTTTTGTTGGGTGGGAGCATCCTGTAGTGAAAGGCTTTTGTTCATGGCATGAAGTATGCCTTTGTCCTGGTTAGTGATGTAATGATGATTTTGTATGCCGCAATATTCAACGACCTGGTCAATATACTTGCGCTCATCGGAAAAAGGATAATCATTGGCTTTTAGGTTTTCGGGCAGTGCATGAGAAAATGTATTGAGCGTTGAATAGTGCAATTGTTTTGCCGCTATTGACGCGATTGTTGATGAGTCAAGCCCTCCGCTTAATTCTGCACCCACTGGGTAATGGCTTCTTAACCTGTTTTTTACGGCAGTGAATAGTTTTTCATTGAATGCCTCGGAGTATTCTTTTTCATGTTTAAATGTGATTGTTTTTTGAGGACTGAGGTCCCAGTATTTTTTAATCACTTTTTTTGTCTTGCTTAACACGAGGTAATGGGCTGGAGGAAGTCTGTAAACTTCATTATAAAACGTTTTATCTTTATCCGATTTGATGGTAGAGAGTGAATCGGCAATCCATTGTTCATTGATGGTGGTTCTGACCTGGGGATGGGCAAGGATCCCTTTTATCTCACTGGCAAATAAAAAAAGATGTTGGTTTAAAAAATAATAAAAGGGTTTAACGCCCATAGGGTCACGTGCGCAAAACATGTGTTTGGTGTGGGTGTCCCAAATGGCAAATGCAAAGTCGCCGGACAGATGAACAGGACAATGTACTCCCCATTTTTTATATGCAGTTAATATCAAATGGCTGTCGGGTATGTCCTCTGCTTTTGTTTTGGGTATTTGCAGCTGATCAATTAACTCCTGGCGGTTATCAATGCGGGCATTTGATGTAATGATCAGGTTTTCTTCCTGATAGGGCAGGCGCTCATGGAGTGACTCCGGTGTATTATAAAGCATCAAATGCCCCAGGCCGGCATCTTTTTCGTTAGACTGGTGTATTTTGTCGGGTTCCCAATAATTCAGGGAGTCCAACATCATTTGTAGTTCTTTTTGTATGTTACCTTGTTGATCAAACCTGAATATACCACAAATATGACTCATAAATAAAGAGGTGTATGGATTGAGTTATTAAACATTAAGATTATTTTTTCTTGTTCAATTGATATAGTTCCTGTGTGTACCGTACTATTGTTTCTTCATTGATGTTTTCGATGCATTTAAAATGGTTTTTCGGGCATTTTTCAAAACCTAATTTAGAGCATGGACGGCAGGAAAGGTTTTTGACTTCAATAATCCTTGAATGATCATTGGGCATGTATGGATACATGCCAAATTCGGGCACTGTATTGCCCCAAATTGATATGATGCTTTGTTTGAAAGCACTGGCAATATGCATCAGGCCTGTATCATGTGTAATGACCACGCGGGCCTGTTTCAGAACAGACGCCGATTGGTTGATGTTATACAATCCGCATGCATTGAATGCTTGTTTGCCAACATTTATTTTAATGCGCTTGGCTTTTTCGTAATCATCGCTTCCACCAAGTAATACGACCGGCATTTCAAGCTGGTCACAAATGGAAATAATTTTCCGTGCTGTAAGTTGTTTGGTATAATGTTTGGCACCAACACACAACGCAACATAGCCTTTTCTGAACTCGCGCGGGAAATCACTTAATTTTACTTCATCTTCTTCCGGGATAAAATAATCTATTCCTTTGTGATCATTCAGAATATTAAACGGTTTTAATAACTCAAAATAACGGTCTACAATATGTTTGCCCGGTAGTCTGTTGATCTTAAAGTTTACCATTAACCATTTTTCAATGTTTAATTTATCAAAAGCGAAAGATATTTTTTTGAGTTTTGATTTTAGATAAAAGCTCCTCATGTTTTTATGTAAATCAATTACATAATCAATCCCTTCCTGTTTAATTTCATCGCATAATTTGTTGAGGTCTTCATCTAACGTGTGAATTTTATCTATGTACGGATTGGCAATTAATAATGGAACATACTCTTTTTTAGTGACATAATGTATTTCTGCACCGTTGTATTGTTGCTTTAAACACCTAATGACCGGTGTTGTGAGAACAATATCACCAATAGAACTAAATCGTATAAGAAGAAATTTTTGTCTTTTTGTTTCCACTTTTCGTTAATGCTGTTATTAAATTGCGTATGAATATCACTTATAGAGGCAAAAGTAATAAAAAAAGGTTCTATCACAAGTTTAATGAAGCTAATTTTAATTTATTCATATAAATGGATAGATCCCGTATATTTTTCTCCACTAAATTTTTTCGGAGGGTTCTTTTCCCATCCCAGTGCATTGATGACATAAAAATAAACTCCTGCCGGTGCCTCTCTGTCTGAGTTTTTTATTTTTCCGTTCCATCCATTCCAGTCTTCAAGGCCTCCGCTATAATCATATACTTTATCGCCCCAGCGATTGAAGATGACGATTTCGATGTTTCGTATGGAGGGGCTGTATACACGAAAATAATCATTAATGCCATCATTATTGTGTGGAGAGAAAAAATTGGGTGCCTCCAATTTGGATTTTCTCACTACAATGTTCAGAGTGTCAGTATCTGTGCATTCAAACCAACTCTCAGATTTAAGTGTTAAACTATAATGGTCGGGCACATAATAAATATGAGACGTGTCATACCGGATATTGGTAGCACCTATTTCTGCGCCGGTGTTTGCTACAAAATATGAATCATCAAATTTCCATGATCCTTTGATTGCATTTTTTGAAGAATCTATAAGGATGACTTTTAATGGAGAGGCCCCCTTTAATGTATCAAATCCCGAGCTTTCATATTTTGCATACCTTTTTTGTTTGTCACTAAATTCAGCAATGGGTTCGCTTTCCCTATAGTAAGTAAGGATTTCTGCTTTGGTATGAATAGCACGAAAAAAAACTTCGTCCTGCCGCTGGCAACCATATTGATCTTTAGCATCAAAATAAAACCATGTGTCTTTGTAAGGGAACGGTTCTTTTTGAATAAAAACCCGGTGATTCTGAGGGTTGGGGATTTCAAAATCATTATTGTCAGAAGACCATTCCATATGATTGATGGAATTTGGAAGATGCATCAATGAATCTTTAAAGATATCATAATAATGGAATGTATCTGTTTTGAATACACTTTTTAATGTGATGAAATCGCAATTGTATTGATCTTCCGAAAGGGTGTCGGTTTGTTCTTTTTTTATGGTATCCAGACTGAGAAATAAGTCATTGACAAACACCCATCCGAAAAAAGAGGTGTCATTAACAGGTGCATTGGTGATATCTACTTTATATCCGCCACTGCTTAAGCTGTCTATGGTGGATTCCCTCACCCCGTATTCTTTTTTAATGGTATCATAATTGCCCTGGTTGTATTTCATCCAGGTGAAGTCAGCATCCCCTGTATCCGAAGGCAAAAGCGCTGTTAATAAACCGATGTTTGGCCGGGGGGCATCTTCGGGTAAATTATGAATGTAAATATGGTGGGTATAAGAGGTGTCATATGTTTTGTACAGATATGTAGTTGTGTCGTTTGTCAATATATAATATAAGGTATCATTTTGGGATATGATTGTACGATTTGTATCGAGGGTGTAATAAGCTGTTGAAGGCGTGAATATTGAATCTTCAATTAAATCATAATAATACACTACAGAATCCACTTCTGAATATGCTACCCGATCGTCTATAAATAGTATGCTGTCGTGGTTGTTGATTGTATCCGTCTCAATATTCAACACCATGCTGTACTCTGCAGGAAAAGAAGTATCTGCATTTTCAGCAATCATCTGTGCTGATACAACATGAGTCATACAACAAAAACAGACAAATAAAAACGTTTTCATATGTTTATTTTTAATTTTTCAATGGTCATATGGAACTCGCCATGAGTTTAATTCATTGACTTTGAGTGATCTAATTAGATTTGCAATAATCATGCGGGTGTGTGCCAAAATTTTTGTCATGGCTCGGTTCATATATTTTTTAAATTTACATCATCATAAAGAACGGATGAAAGTTGATTTATAATATAAATTTCAAAAATATTAAAAAATGATGATAATTTAATAAATCAACAAAATTAATGCAATATGTATAAACGATTTCTTTATGCATGGTCATTTCCTTTGTAAATCCACATTGGCGTACAAAGACTGGCTTTCTTGAATCCGCTTTTTTTATAAAATTCAACGGCTTTGGGGTCTGAAATTAGTATTTGCTGATGAAAGCCGGAATATTTTTCTTTGAGTTTATTCATGATCATTTTCCCAATCCCTTTTCCTTGATATTCTGGAAGCACAAGTAAGTGTGGATAATAGACCACTAAATATCCATCGGAAATGGCATTGCCCAAGCCTGCTAATATTGAGCCATCCCAAGCTGTAACCAGTGAATGCGAATTGTTTAAAGCCTTGAATAATTCATCGGGTTTGTCTGCAGCACACCATTTGTTTTTTTCATAGAGTGTAAGAATTTTATCCTGGTCTATTGATCGTTGTTCAGAAATTGTGATATTCATTGCAATGGATTAATTGATTGGAAATGATGGATTGGTATTTGTTTTGCGGGTGAAAATTACAGAAAATTCAAATACATTTCTAATGCCCGAATAAAAATTTCCGGCCGGAGAATTAAATCCATAACTGACCCTGAATATGTTGTTATTGAATTTGATTCCTGTATGAACAGCCATTTCATGATGGCAATTGTAAAGGATTCCAAATATGTATTCGTTTCCGGATTCGTGCATCAAAATAGATGAAAAAAGGCCTGCATCAAAAAAGATTTCATTGCCCTGTACCAGAAAAAACGTTTTGGGCTGCAATTGAATGAAAGGGGTGAAATTCATGCCCCATGTGCTGTATAGGGTATATCTTACGGGATAATAGAGGTTTCGTGTCTGATAAAACGAAATATCGAGGTTGGCTAAATGTTTAACAGAAAAACCTAAAGCAGGGTTCAGGAAGATTTCCCTGTCATTGAAATAATAATGTGAACCAATACCGGCTTCAATTTTGGTAATATTTGTTTTTTCAAACGACTCTCCTGAATCATTATTGATATCGAAATTTCCTGTTCCGGGGTTGTATTGATTCCCAAATGTCAATTCCTGTGTATTGATGGCATGATGAAAAACACCGACCTGAATACCGGTTACAAGATTGTGCCTGTAAGTAGGGTCAATAGATATTTCATAAGCTCCTGATAAAAACGTATTCAATCTGTTGTATTGGGTTGCACTGGAATAATTATTGATAATGAAAACACCAATACCAAATCTGTTTATTTTTCTGTCATAGCTGACAGCAGCTGTAGTAAACCCGGAAGACAATGAGCCCAGGGTTTGCGAAGAATAATTAATCCCCAACCTGTAATCATTGTTATCTCCGAAATACATGCCTGTAAGCGCCGGATTAAGGGCTAAGGGAGCAGATTCATGATGCGACAGATAGACATCTTGTGCCTTTGTTAACAAGCAAGTTGCCATGAAATATAGAAGTATGAGTTTCTTCATATGGTTATATTTTTAATTAAAAAGTTCCTAAATCGAGTGTGGGTTTATGGTTTTATTGGCCTTAGAAGTTAAAAGAATACTCAGCACACGCTTCACACATATCTTTCATCCCTTCTAAATTCTGAATTCTGACTTCTTTTTACAAATACTATCTTACCAACACCACTTCTCCTTTTTTAGAGTGTTTTTTTCCGTCTAATGTGGTAACCTCCAATGTATAAAAATAAATGCCCATGGGCTGTTTTTTACCACCAAATGTACCGTCCCATCCGGAATTTATATTATTTGACTCAAAGACAAGGGTACCCCATTTGTTAAATATCCTGAAATCAAGTTTTTCAAATGGGCCACCATACACAAATAAAACATCATTAATATAGTCATTATTCGGGCTGAACGCATCAGGTACCGCATAATGGCTTGCAATGATTATTTTTTTTGAATCCGTGTCTTTGCAATCATCTGCACTGATGGCTTCCAGTGTAACAATATATGTTCCCTGCTCCGGATAGCTGTAAGTGGGATTGGTTTCAGTTAAAATCATGCTATTGTTGCCGAAATCCCAATGATAATCTTCAGCATTTGTTGAATTATTGTTGAATTGGATCTTTTCATTCACTCCATAGTTATTGTTTGTTGTTTCAAATGTTGCCGAAGGAATGACAGGTGCCACAATAGTGCTGTCTTTTTTGTTTGTACACCCCTGCTCCGAAATGGCAGTAAGTGAAACCTGGGAAATGTGTTCTTCCGGTTTTCTTTCATATATGAATCCTTCTTCATAAAAGTACTGGCCGGCACCCAGGTTCCATACAACCGAATCAATATACCCCCCGGAGATGGATGACAGATCATAAAAATATATGTTATCACATTCGGCGTTGTATTCAAAATCAACCACAGGAAGAGGGTATGTAGTGGCCTGTTCTGTGACTGAGTCAATACATCCGTTTTGCGATTCAACGATCAGTGTGACCTGCGTATTGGTATCCTGCGTAAAAGCATACTGTGTTGTTTGTCCGAATGATGAAGAGTCAAAAGGAAAAATCCAGGCAAATGTTTTAACATTACTGACAGGAATGGCTGTATTGGCACTGAAACGTACAGGGGTATTCATGCATTCAGGACTATAAACAACAGTAGGGGAGGGAAGCGGGTTGACGGCCATGAATAATGTATCGCTTGAAATTGAAGTATTGGGTGAAACTGTGATCCGGCATGAATAATATCCCTGTCCGGATAGGTCTATATTGTTAAGAAAGAGCGTATCATTCTGTGCTCCCTGAATGTCTTCCCCGTTTTTTTTCCATTGGTAAACAACTTCGCCAGGATGGTTGTTGAGGGTAATATAATTATTCATTCCTTCGCAAATTGTATCTGTATTGGACACCAGGAGAAATTCAGGTATTGCTTTTATCGTTTCATCTGCTCCAATGTCAATGATGTTATTTAGTATCCGGTTGTCTTCATCAATATCCTGTAATGCGATATTGTGATTGGTGATATTCGGATCGCCATTGTCAATGCATGGGGATTCTGAAGTTAAATGCCAATCTGCTTCCAATACTGTTTCGCCGGTGCCTGTAAATGTAGTAGGACTAATAAACTCCGGGTTCTGGTCAATATTGCCTGCTCCGGGATGCCCGCCTTCGATTAAGGAGTAAGAGACTTGTGAAATATTGCCTGCCATATCGTTTCCCCACACAATTGTATTGATTACATGAGGGTTGGACGAATTGGAGTAAATGCCGCTACCCTCTCCGGTTGTAGCTTTGTTATTACAAATGGTATTGCAATAAATTTTTGAATTCGGAGAGCTATTCAAATAAACCGCACCTCCCGAAGCTGCTTCGTTATTTGCTATGATATTATTTGTTATATTAATTTTTTGGGAGCTGTTCACATACATACCACCCCCTTCTCCTGATGCTTTGTTGTTTAAAATCATGCAATTTCTGATATAAGGTTTGGCATCGTTAATGTATATGCCTCCACCTGTTGATTCGGATACGTTGTTTTGTATTTTAGAGTATTCCAGTTTTAGTTTACTGAAGCCATTGATATAAATGGCTCCGCCGTCGCCTGAAGATTTTGCATTTTCTATTATGCAATGCGTTAAGAATGAGCTGTCTGTTTCCGATGCAATACCGTCAAACCAGATGCCATCCCAACTATTTCCAACAGAAGTAAATACGATCAATGAATCGGGATTCCCGTTCGCTATAATTCTTCCTTTTACAAATAATGGATAGTGGCCGGTGAATTCTATAAAGGTACCGGGGTGTATCATAAGTGTTGCTTCATCTTCAATTGTAACGCTACCTGTAATGAATATTGTGTCGGCATCCCAATGATTTTCACCACTCAAACTCCCTGAAATTAAGGTGTTTGAGGCAAAAGAAGTGTGTTGTATGAGCACAGATGTCATCACCATGAAGAAAAAAAATGTAAATTTGTTATGTTTTTTCATCCGTTTATTTTTTACTTTTATACATTCAGGTGGAGATACCATGAACTTTTTAAATCATCAATAATTGGTGTGTTTTTTGATTGAATAAGTCCATGTTAATTTTATACAGAAAAAGTATTTTATATTTTTACGAAAAAAAGAATAAAAAGATACCATGATCAGAAAAAATACAAATAAATTTTTAAAAATAATTATTTTTTTAAAGATAGTCACACTATCTGTGAATTTTTCAAGCCTTAATGCACAGAAAAAAGAAAAATCCGATGTTAATAATCAGGAATACGGAACGTTTGAAGATATTTCAAAGAACTTAAAAACAGGCGATTACTTTTTAAATGAGTCCATTAATCATAAAGCTGTACAATTTTTTTTAAACGCATACAATGAGAATGCAAACAACCCTTTACTAAATTACAAATTAGGAGAGAGTTATTTAGGGACTTGTGAAAAGCATAAATGCCTGAAATATTTTCAGCGCGCAAAAACGTTTGATTCTGGTGTTGCGGAAGACATAGATTATAAAATAGGGCTCGGCTATCATTTGAATTATCAGTTTGACAGTGCATTGATGATGTACAATGCATATTATGACAAGATAAAGGATTCAGATGATGAAAATACAAAGCAGCAGGTTCGGCGCAGCATAGATCAATGCACTACTGCCAAGCGACTTGTATCTGACCGTGTTTCGTCTGTAGTTTATAATATTGGCGATTCCATTAATTCTGAATTTCCGGAATACAGGCCCATATTGTCAAATAAAGAGACTATTTTGTTTTATACGTCCAGGAGGAAGAATACAACAGGAGGTGCGATAGACGAAAAAGATTTTTATTATTATGAGGATGTATACAGTTCTCAAAAAACCGATGGCGAATGGGGAGAGGGAAAACTGCTCAGTTCTTTTATTAACAGTGTATATCATAATGCTTTTGTAGGCAATGGCATACATGGCTCACAGGTTATTGTTTTCAATGGAAAGAAAAATGGAGGGGACCTTTTTTATATGAGGTATGACGGAAAAGACTGGGGAGATCCTGTAGCCTTTCCGAAAGAGATCAATACCAGGTGGAAGGAATCGTGTGGCTGTTTTTCCAGGACTGGGGATACCCTTTTTTTTATAAGCAACAGAGAGGACAAGTCGCTGGGAGGAGATGATATTTATTTCAGTCATCGTTATGGGAGGAATAAATGGACTGAACCGGTGAATCTCGGAGAAAAGATTAATACACCATATGATGAATACGGCATATCACTTGATCCTTCCGGTAACGTGTTGTATTTTAGTTCTAAAGGGCATGAAAACATGGGTGGATATGATATCTTTAAGGTTCAAATGACAAGCCACGGTTGGTCTGAACCTCAAAACATGGGATATCCTGTCAACACACCCTTTGATGACCTCTTTTATATTATGAGTTTTGATCAATGCACAGGTTATTTTTCTTCGAACAGAGAAGGTGGAGAAGGCAATTTTGATATCTATTATGTGCATTTTTGTGATTAATGTGTGTATAGGTAAGCGATTTTTGTGCCTCCTTTTGCATTCTGACTCCTGAATGTATTATTTTATTTGGCACTACTGCAATTTTTGTGGAAATGGTTTTTTTTAGAATTCAGAATTCAGTAGACAAGAAAAAAGAATATGAACCAAGCCATGACAAAAATTTTGATACACTGCGCCTTCACGTAGCCGCTTAGGAGGAGCAAGGCACCAACATGATTTATTGACTTTGGTAAGCCAAATAGTCTCTTAATAATCATGCTCGTGTGTGTCAAAAAAAATGTCAT
>CAZJWE010000013.1:0-35040 GCA_964549265.1 uncultured Bacteroidales bacterium
CAAGTGTTTGGATCATAATGTTCGATAACGAGGCTTGCGCAGCCCCAAAAAGCGCAGTTTACTGAAGTAAATGAGCAATTTTGGGGCAAGCGTAACAAAGTTAGCGGACTTTATGGACAAACACTAAATAAACTTTTATGAGATCAAAATATTAAAAAAATAATCAGGATATGAAAACAACCCTCCTATTTATTATACTCCTCCATATCATTACAGTAACATCCAAAGCCGACGAAGGAATGTGGTTGCTCACATTGCTTGAAAACAAAAAAATGGATGAAATGCAACAAATGGGACTCAAACTTAATGCCAAAGACATTTACAACATCAATGAATCGAGCCTGAAAGATGCGGTTGTACGATTTGATGATATGTGTACTGGAGAAATAATTTCCGGAAAAGGATTATTATTGACCAATCATCATTGCGGATATGATTTTATTGTTGAGCATTCTACAGTAGAAAATGATTATCTTAAAAATGGGTTTTGGGCAAAAAAACAACAAGACGAATTGCCAAACAAAAGCATCAATGTGAAATTCCTGGAACGGATGGAAGATGTTACAGATCAAATCATTCCTGCTTTATCAGACACAATGACTGAGAAAGAACGCAAAGAAAAAATTTCAGAAATAAGTCAACAAATTGAAAGCGAAGCCGAAACAGAAGATTACCTGCAAGCCGAAGTGGACAATTTTTATCAAAACAGCACATTTTATCTTTCGGTTTACAAAGTATATAAAGATGTACGTTTGGTTGGTGCGCCCCCCGAAGACATAGGCAAGTTCGGAGGCAATGAGGATAACTGGACATGGCCAAGGCATACAGGCGACTTCTCTCTTTTCAGGGTATATTGCACCCCCGAAGGAGAACCCGCAGAATACGATGAAAAAAATGTTCCGTTGCAAACCGAATCATTTTTTCCTGTCTCCCAAAAAGGGATTCAGGAAGGAGACTTTTCTATGGTCATTGGCTTTCCCGGAAGCACAAACCGGTACATGACATCGTATGAAATTAAAAGCCTGCTTGAAATCATACACCCAAACAGAATCCTGATAAGGGGTACACGGCAGGAAATATGGAAGCAAGCAATGGAAAAAAACGACACCATTAAACTAAAATATGCTTCTAAATATGCATCATCAAGCAATTACTATAAATATTCGATAGGACAAAAAAAATGCCTTGAAGAAGAAAACATCCTGCAACAACGGAGGGCATTAGAACAGAAATTCACGCAATGGGCAAAAAATAAAGATGAATTCCGCAATGCACTTCAAACAATCAACGAAGCAGAACAAAAACAACGTCCGTACATTAATGCAATTCAATGCATTAGAGAAGCACTAACCAGAAGTATTGATATCATTAACATTGCATCGGAATATATGCCGTTTTATGATTTTCTGGCCCGGGACTCCATTCCAAAAGAAGAGTTGGATGCATTCATCATTGATTATGAAAACCAACTAACCCAATCATTTGAACACAATGACATACGGATTGAAAAAAAGGTGGCACATGCTACCTTTCCTCTATTGGTCAACTATGTGCCTTCAGAGTATTTACCAGATATTTTAAATAATTATGATTCGCCTAAGCCAGGCAAATTGAAAGCATTTATCAATGAGATGTACAGCACATCAATCTTTTCTACTAAAGACAAATTGAAAAAATTCCTTGAAAACCCCGATACAAACACATTAAAATCGGACCCTGCATTTCAACTGGCCAAACAGACAACCGGAACAATGGACCGATTAATGGATGCATTTTATGACTATAAACTACAAGAACAAAAAGGAGAGCGTTTTTTTATCAAAGGCCTGAAACAAATGCAAAAAGACAAAGTATTTTATCCCAATGCGAATTTTACAATGCGATTAACGTATGGAGAAATCTCAGGTTATCGTCCCAGGGATGCTGTTTATTATAATTATTACACAACATTGGCAGGGGTGATGGAAAAAAAAGATTCAACGGACAGTGAGTTTCATGTCCCCGGCAAATTAACGCATCTATATCATGACAAAAAATATTCAAAATATGCAGCAGGAGGCCGGATGCCTGTCAACTTCATCACCAATAACGACATAACAGGAGGAAATTCCGGGAGCCCGGTCCTTAATGCACGAGGTGAATTGATTGGTACTGCATTTGACGGAAACTGGGAGTCCATGTGTGGAGACATCTATTATATGAGAAATGTACAACGGTGTATTAATGTTGATATCCGGTATATTCTGTTTATCATAGACCAATTCGCAGGGGCAGACAGGCTAATCCGGGAAATGAAAATCATCAAATAATTAAATATGCAGCCAGAGGTCATTATTTACACAGATGGAGCAGCCAGAGGAAATCCCGGGCCGGGAGGATATGGCATTGTTTTAAAATCCGGGAATCACAGGAAAGAACTGTCTCAGGGTTATAAAAAAACAACCAATAACAGAATGGAACTATTGGGAGCCATTGTTGCACTCGAATCATTAAAAAAACCGTGCAAGGTAACATTGTATACTGATTCAAAATACGTGTCCGATGCTGTGAACAAAGGATGGGTATTTTCATGGGAAAAAGCAAACTTCAAGAAGAAAAAAAACCCCGACTTATGGAAGCGTTTTCTACAAATATTCCGTCAGCATAATGTAAATTTTCAATGGGTAAAGGGACACAATAATAACAAAGAAAACGAAATATGTGACCGATTGGCTGTCAATGCTTCAAAACAAATCAACCTGTTAAAAGACGAAGGTTATGTCAAGCAGTCAATGGAAAAAGATGAAAATGAAGATTTTTTTAATATATAAAAAACGATATTAATAAATATAAAATATTTAAATTGCATGATATTATTGGATTTAAAAAAATATTTGTATTTTGGTAACTTATATTTGGTATGATTAAAATTAGTGTAGATTTTTTTACCCGGAGAAATTAAATGAAAGACGAATTTGGATATATACTAAAGCACAAAGGGAAATTAAGTGCGGATACTATAGATCAACTCATTAGCGATCTGGAAGAAAAAAAGGAAACAGAGGGTATCAGGACTTCTATTTTTAAAAAAATATTAACCCTTATCATCGAAATTCTTGAAAACATTTATAAATATGAAGAACGGTACAGGAAAGAAAGTAAAGATATCCCTGAAAATTACCAACCAGAATTCATTTTATCAAAATCTGATGGAAACTTCATCTTAACCGCTTCAAATCCGGTACTGAATAATGATCTTAATAATATTAAAGACCGACTTGATTATTTAAGCCACATAGATAAAAACCATTTAAAAGAATTGTACCTGAATAAAATAATGGACGGCCATTACACCACAGAAGGCGGTGCAAGTCTGGGGTTCATTAAAATGATGAGGGTTACAAAGGGAAATATAGATTATGGCTTTCATCCCATAGATGAACACCAGTCATATTTTTATTTACGCTGTATTTTAAAGGATAAAGAAGCAAAAGAATAGAAGAATTTAAACGTCAGAAGGGTGTTGTAACTTCTAAAAACACTCAATCCCAAAACTCGCTTTCACTTTAAAAAAATTACAAACTTGATGTACTAAATGAAAATAATTCGGGCCATACCAAATATCATTACACTATTAAACCTGTTAAGTGGTTACATTGCTTTGATCTTTGTATTCAGGAATCAGTTGCAACATGCGTTCGGATTTATTATACTGGCCGCCATATTTGATTTTTTAGACGGGTTTACAGCCAGATTATTCAAAGCATACACCAAAACAGGCGAAATTTTAGATTCACTTGCCGACATGGTAAGTTTTGGGATTGTTCCGGCAAGTGTTGCGTTCACATTACTAAAGAATACCTTAGGCAGTCAAACAGAACACTTTGTTCTCATTATCATCTCATCACTCATTGCACTATTCTCTTGTTTACGACTGGCAAAATTTCATTCATATGCCCACCAGACAAATCATTTCCTCGGTTTACCCACGCCTGCCAATGCTTTATTCTTTTTATCACTCGGTTATATATCCCAAATAAAAGCGAATAACTTCATGGGAGTACTTATTGAACCACATTACCTGATCCCCCTTATCGTTGTATTTTCAATACTAATGATCTCCAATCTTCCCATGTTTTCATTGAAGATGAAAAACATGTCTTTTACCAATAATGCCATTCAATACATATTTTTATTCATCTCACTGATCCTTTTAATCATATTTAAAATCCAAAGCATTCCTATGATTATTATGGTGTATGTGCTGTTATCCTTATTAAACAGTTTGCCTGGCTTGAATAAAACATAAATACCTATTAACAAAATATTTTATAATAATTAACTTTAATATTTCCAACTAATTTTAATAACAATCGTTCTTATTATTAAAAGTTTTATAATTTTATGCCATTGAATGTCAAATTTAAAAAACTAAAATCATGAAAACCATTTACAAAATATTAACGCTATCTTTTATGTTGGGGCATTTATTCAACCAAGCTAATGCAGGGCCCGGTATTTCACTGGTAGATGCTGATTTCAATTATCAAAATACATACGATATGAATAAAGTGATTTTTTCTGTAGCATCCACTGTATCTCCCAATGATGTACAAAGTTATACATGGACTATTGAAGATTCTACATTTACTACCTCTAATGATACGATTGAATATAGATTTAATCAGGAAGGTTATTACAATGTATGCTTTACCACTCTTGATACTGAAGGAATAAAAGACACCCGCTGTAAAACCATTCAGGTAATATATACCCCTCCAATAATCGAAAATAGTGATGTGGATTTTGGATATGATGTAAATACCAACGATCAAACCATAACCCTTTACCCTGAAGGGATTTTTGGTGAATTTTCACAAGATATGGGATTTTTCTGGAATTTTAATAATAGTGCTACCTCCACCAATGGCGATTATGTGATGTTTAGTTATGACGAGCCCGGTGTTTATACTGTCACTATGACCGTGAAAGATACCATGTCATCCCCCAGTAAAAATTATACTGTAACCAAAAAAATTATTGCAGGTACCCCGCCATGCAACGCCCATTTCAACTTATGGGTCTCTGAAGATACAGCACAATTCATCAATCATTCCTCTCAAAACACCTCCACGTTTTTCTGGTCATTTGGAGACGGAACATTTTCTGATGCACAACATCCACAACACATATATAAAAACGCCGGCATATATGAAATAAAACTTGTAACATTCGACACAAACAGCCAATGTTTAGATGCCTATACTGAAAAAATCAGAATAGGAAAAGACATTGATTGCCACGCTGATTTTGACTATTATGTGGACTCAACGCTTATGGATGTGCATCTTGAAAATACTTCATCAGGGAATCCACAAAACCATGTGTGGATTTTTGGTGACGGCACCATTTCAAACGATTTTTCACCCATAAAAGGATTTAACAAACCAGGATATTACAGTGCACGCTTGATCGTGTCAAACCCATTCCCCGACTTTTGCATAGACCAGGTGAAAAAAAATATCCTGATCTCCAATAAAGGCGATGATGTGGAAGCAGAATTCTTTCATCTTGTATCCGGGAAAAAAGTGTCATTACTGAATAAATCTGTTGGTGAAGACCTGATATACACATGGAATTTTGGGGATTTTGACCCTGAAAATTACAGGAAAGATTCAGTCTCTAAATCATACGATATCAATCCTCAATTCACATATAGCAAAGACGGATATTATAATGTCTGTCTCACTGCATATGACCGTGCAACAGGAACAAGCGATTTAAAATGCAAAAAAATAAGAATTGGAACCCCTGCTAAAGATTGCAAAGCAAATCTCATTTATTCAATAAATGAAGTGGCCGGTGACTATTTTATCAGGTTTTTAGACAGGTCTTACTCTCCCGGAATAATTAATAAACGGGTATGGTCCATTCATGACACAACAATCGAAGATGTGATCGGAAATCGTTATCAATTACCAGATACCGGGTTATATACCTTAAAATTACAAATTGAAGACAACCGGGGTTGCATAAGCCGTGATTACGCATTGATCAATGCAGGAGTAGAAGGAAAATTATATGGTGTATATGATTATAATATAATAGATACCATCACTCTGAAAGCTACAGGGTATCCTGTTGACTTTGTGGGGATATCTCATGGAGATGCAGCAAAACTTAAATGGGATTTTGACGGGGACGGTACCTGGGATGACTCAACTTCTTCAAATCCCACGTATGTATATAATACACCGGGAGAATATTATTGCAAACTACAGGTCTCAGACCCCAATACCGGAGATGTTGACACCTATATTGACACTGTAAACGTGGGCGCAGGCCTTGCAATAAACAACCCTGACAGTGATAATGATAATCCGGACTTAAATGTGTATCCTAATCCGGTGGCTACATCTGCTCAAATTGAATATACATTACAAGAACAAAGCGATGTAAATATCACCCTGTTTGATACCAAAGGTAATTCCATCATCAATCTTGTCAATGCAGAAAAAAACAAAGGGGTACACCAGGTAATTCTGAATAAAGGAACCCTTGAAACCGGTATCTATTACCTACAAATTACTACAAATAAGGGATTTGCAAGTAAAAAAATAATTATGATCAGATAAACAAAGATCAAAAACACAAAAAAAGGCCGGTCATAACTTAAATGACCGGCCTTTTTTTATACAATATTCAATGTTATTCAGCAGTTTCTATTTGCAATGCATCCCGGATGGCTTTCTTAAACGTTTCTTTAGGTAGTGCACCTGTTGCCATTTGAGGTGTGCCATCCAGGGGAACAAATAAGATTGACGGGATACTCTGTATGCCAAACATACCTGCCAATTCCTGCTGTTCCTGTGTATCTATTTTATAGATATCCAATTTATCTTTGTATTCACCGGCAAGCTCTTCCAAAACAGGAGCTATGCTTTTACATGGCTGACACCAGTCAGCATAAAAATCTATGATACACGGCTTTTTGCCTACATATTTCCAGTCTTTATTGTTATCAAAATCAAAGACCTTTTCTTTAAATGATTCCTTTGTTAAATGCTCCAACATAATTCTAAATTTTTATTTTTTAAAAAATATGAGTCGTTTGATTGACCCATCAATTTATAGACATAGTCTAATGAATCTAAAAAATTATCGCAACTATCATGCCATTAATGGATATCTTGTTGAATACTTCACCCCTCCCCTTCCTTCGGATCAAAAGAATTATTTAGACAAGTGGAAAATAAATTATAATTTTGCAATTTGGACTAAACAAGAAGAATAGATGGAGTTAAGCAAATGGCTGAAATATCCTGTTTTTGATGTCGTCTCGAAAGTAGCGGACGAAATGCAACAAAAGACTTATGTAATTGGAGGCTATGTAAGGGATTATTTTCTCGGCAGAGATTCAAAAGACATTGACATAGTTACAGCGGGCAATGGCATTGCCCTGGCTAAAGCTGTGGCTTTGAAACTCGGCAAAGAAGCATCACTCAGTGTATATCAAAATTTCGGGACTGCGCTGATCAAATACAAACACATAGAAATTGAATTTGTGGGTGCCCGTAAAGAGTCATACAGGTCGAATTCACGAAAACCCATTGTTGAAAACGGGACCATTGAAGATGACCAGAAAAGAAGAGACTTCACCATCAATGCTATGGCAATTTGCCTGAACAAGGCTGAATACGGCAAATTCACAGACCCGTTCAATGGTGTCGAAGACATTCAAAACAAAGTGATCCGCACCCCTCTTGATCCGTTTATAACTTTTTCCGATGACCCGCTGCGGATGATCAGGGCCATCCGCTTTGCAACCCGGTTTAATTTTGACATCCACCCCCATACATTTCAAGGGATCAAACAAAACAGTGAACGGATTCAGATCGTTTCCCAGGAACGGATTATGGATGAGGCCCATAAAATTTTATTATCCGAAACCCCATCCAACGGATTCCTGTTAATGCATAATACCAACCTGCTGCAATATGTATTCCCTGAATTACACCAATTGCAAGGAATAGAAATGGTAAATGGCAAAGGCCACAAAGACATCTTATTTCACACATTAAAGGTGCTTGATAATGTAAGTAATTCAAATGCAAGCCTTTGGCTCAGATGGGCAGCACTTTACCATGATGTGGGCAAGCCTGCTACCAAAAAATTTGAAGAAGGTACGGGATGGACATTTCATGGGCATGATTTTATAGGAAGTAAAATGATACCGGGAATATTCAGGCATCATAAACTCCCGTTAAATGAAAAAATGAAATATGTCCAAAAAATAATAAAGCTCCATCTTCGCCCAATTTCTCTTATTAGTGAAGACGTCTCCGACTCGGCCATACGCAGGTTGATCTATGAGGCCGGTGACGATATTGATGATTTGATGACCCTTTGCGAAGCAGATATCACCTCGCAAAACGAATTAAAAGTAGAGCAATACCTGAACAACTTCAAAAAAGTAAGAGAAAAAATTCAATCTATTGAAGAAAAAGATACCATCCGCAATTTTGAGCCTCCGGTAAAAGGCGAGGAAATCATGAAGACATTTGGCATCAAACCCTGTAAAGAAGTGGGGATCATAAAAAGCACCATTAAAGATGCAATATTAGATGGCAAAATTCATAATAATTATGAAGAAGCCAGGGAATTGATGCTTCAAAAAGGAAAAGAGATTGGATTGGTACCTGTTGGCGGGGGTAGATAGATTTTTTTATTATTAATTTATTTTATCTTGCTTTTTGTGTCATTTATTGTATTGTTTTTTCATCATACACTACACCAATTGTTTTTACACATAAAATCGTAGGCATTAATGCACATAGTCAATTGTATGGTTTCTGCAAACAAAAAAAAACATACTCACTCAATCAGGCCGGATAAACCAGCAAGGGAATGTGAGTGTGAAACACAATCCGGTTCACAGGTTCTGATACAAAATATTTTAAAAGAATATTGTGTTTGTGCCGGGTAACGGAAAGCATATTTATGTTTTTTTCTTTTATAAAGTCCTGAAGATCGGTTAAAACATCTTTTCCTTTGACAACACTGCATACAACATCATAATCAGGATAATATTTATTGAAAAACCCTTCAAGTTTATCCATGTTTTTATTCATCCTGTCTGTATCTGCATGCTTATCCAGGTGGACACAGTATACTTTGGGATTCAAGCCTTCCCACATATTAAGCAATTGGTGAAGGGATACAAAATCGGAACTGTCAAAATCAGTGACATGCAATATATTCATCCTGTCTTGTATATCAAATTGGGTGTCTTCGGGTATTGTTAATACCGGCACATCCAGATTGCCTACAGCTTTTACAGTAAACCGCCCCATTAAATCATGATATTTCTTACCGCTTCCTTTGGTACCCAACACAATCAGGTCAGGATGGTATGTATGAATAGTTTTCACGAGTCCGGCATATATTGAACCGCCTTCAAGGGTGTAATCCACTTCTATTCCACCAATGCCTTTCTTTTGTAATGTTTCACGCATGTTACTGACCATTTCTTTGAGCCGTTCCTGTGCTTCCTCTTCTATGCTATAGACATGATTATCAAAATATCCACCGGATTTCATGTCTTCGGTATAAGCCTCAGGATTCGTAAAGGGATTAAAATATGCATGAAATAGCTGTATATTGGCATTAAGCTTTGCAGCCATTTCCAATGTATAATGACACGCATTCATTGAGTAATCTTTGAATACAATGGGAATCAAAATATCTTTAATTTGATTATTCTCAGACGGTATTTTGATCTCTTCTGCTCCATAAAGCGTATCTATTTCTTTAGCAGTTTCCAGCGCTTTTGATAAATCTTTTACTTTTGTGCGCACCTTATAATATTGAACAGGCGCTTCAACTGTTTGCTCAACCTGTTCTATAACACCTTTTATCCCTTTCTTTTTCAGGTTTTCAATCATAAGTTTGGCACGCTCTTCGGTTTGGGCAGCCAGGGTCACCAGTTTTTCCTTCATAATATGCTTTCTTTTTGTTATCAGCCGATAGCTATTGCTATCTGCATGATCCGGTAATACACAGGATTTTTTTTAATATAAAAAAATAAAATTAAAAAAAATTATGAGAGTTGTGAATGAACATTGGATAAAATGTTCCAATTTTTTCTCTAAAGAGGTTCATATCATCAAAACATGTAATTAAACGTAATTTCTAATGCATTGTCATACATCAAATAGCTCATCGCAGGTACTCCATGAAGTAATGTAAAAGAAAATAAAAAACGGATTTATATTTTTTTTGATGAATTCCGCTATATGAAATTCCTAAACCGGCATTCTTATATTCAAATAATAATCCGGCATCTATTACAAATAAACCTACTTTGGAATAAGATGTTGAGTATTTGAAATAAAAAAAACAACCCGATAATGAATGATATGGTTTTCATAAATTTGATTTTTAAAACTACACCAAAAGAAACTAAAAAGCAGTAATAAACAAATCAATATTTTGGTAGGGCAGGCTGTATAAATCTCCTATTCTGCTGTTTGTAAGTATTCCATTGTATACATATATACCGCTGCGAAGGCCTGTATCGTGTTTGATATGTTTTGAAAAACCACCGGAAGACCCGACATGAAGCAGCAGAGGTGTGAACACATTGCTCAGGGCTATAGAGGCTGTCCTGGCCACTCTTGAAGGTAAATTCGGGACACAATAATGCAATACCCCGTATTTATTGTATACCGGTTTACTCAACGTACATGGTTCGCATGTTTCAATGCATCCTCCCTGGTTAATTGTAGTATCTACAATCACAGACCCCTCTTTCATTTCCTTCACCATTTCTTCAGTAATTAAAAACCCTTTCTTGTCTTCCTCGGAAGGAATCGCACCAATGATTACATCAGCAGATTTGATGGCTTTATGTATAATTTTCGGATGAAAGATGGAGGTATATAATGGGGTTCCGATTTTGTCCTGCAAATTCCTTAATCTGTAGAGTGAGCTGTCGAATACTTTCACATGTGCACCCAGACCGAGTGCACCCCGGATTGCATATTCCGCTGTAGTTCCTGCGCCTAAAATAATAACTTCTGCAGGAGTAATACCGGTGATTCCTCCCAGCATAACACCTTTTCCTTTGTATGTATTGCTTAAATATTCTGCGGCAACCAAAATAGCTGTATATCCTGAAATGGAATTCATTGAGCGTTCAATTGCCAGTGAGCCATGTTCATCTTTTAAAAACTCATAGGCCACTGCGGTCAGCTTCTTGTTCATTAACTTCTGAAAGTATCCCCTGTTTTGATTGATCAATTGAATGGACGAAAATGCCAGTTGATTTTTCGATTTGAATAAATCTATCTCCTCTATCGTGAATGGTGAAACTTTTAAGATCACATCCGCATTAAAAATGTCTTCTTTTTTATCCATGATCTGGCCTCCCATTTCACTATAATGGGTATTCCTGTAATTTGCCCCCTCTCCTGCATCTCTTTCAATCATGACATCATGGCCATTTTCAGCCAAAATTCCTACGGCTTCAGGTGTAAGTGGTATACGATTTTCTTTATTGAAATCTTCTTTTACTACACCAATGGTAATTTTTTGTTGCTTATTGCCCACTTCTAACATTTCTTCCTGAGGTAATAACGCTCCTTTGTCTAACGAATATCCCGGTGATGAAAATTTATGCATAGTAAGCGAAAATTTTTGGTGTTAAGGCCTGAATATAAAATATCAGGTTAAAGATAAATAATTAATATAGATTTTTTAAAAAAAATTAATGAATGTTTTCATTTATTTCAATGATCCTGCTGTCATTGCCTTCCTGACTTATTTTTACATGCAACGTATGTTCGGGAAGCAACCCGTATATTTTTTCAGGCCATTCGATAAAACAATAGCATCCATTGTACAAATAGTCTTCATATCCCATATCAAACACTTCTTCTTCGTCACAAATCCGGTAAAAATCCATATGGTATATAATATCTTTATTCTCGGTAATATATTCATTGATGATGGCAAAAGAAGGACTGGCAACATTTGATGTAACTTGAAGCTGTTTGCATATCGCTTTTATAAATGTTGTTTTTCCTGCACCCAATGTGCCTGAAAAAGCAATGATTGTATATTTTTTTAGATACTCTAAAAATTGCTTTGCTGCTGAATCAATTTCACTTAGGCTTTTGATTTGAATTGTATCCATAATAATCTTGTAAAGTTAGTGCTACTGCAAATATAATGGAAACACATGACATATTCTCTAACCGGTTTTTGGGCTCAGAACCACAAAAGGGATCAGCATCTCTTCCATGGAAATGCCTCCGTGTTGAAATGTATTTTTAAAATAATTCGCATATTGATTGTATTCATTTTGATATACAAAATAATCGTTCCCGGTAGCAAAAATAAAAGAATGGTTTATTGATATTTTTGGAAGATGTGCTACTTCAGGATTTTTAATTTCAAACACATCTTTAGGATTGTATTGCAGGCGTCTTGAGGCTTTGTACCTTAAGTTGGTTGACGTCTCTTTGTCGCCTGAAATCTTAATCGGGTCTTTCACACTGATGGAACCATGATCTGTGGTAATGACGACCTTTACATCTTCTTTTTCTGATAATTTCTGAAGAAATTGATATAAATAAGAATGCTTGAACCATGATAGTGTTAACGTACGATACGCCGGTTCATCCTCAGCCAGTTCTTTAATCATTTCAACATCTGTGCGAGCATGGGACAAAATGTCAATAAAGTTATAAACAATCACATTCAGCTGATAATTCATGAAATTAGAAAATTGTTTATTGATGTATTTTTCACCTTTTTTATTGTATACTTTATTATAATTGAATTTAATTTTTTTACCTGACCTGGTTATCTGTGATTCCAATAATTCTTTTTCATATTGATTCATGTTCTCATCCTGGTTTTCATTGATCCAAAAATCAGGCATGAGCTGTTCTATTTCATAGGGCATTAATCCTGCAAACATAGCATTCCTTGCATACTGTGTGGTTGTTGGAATGATACTGCAAAACAATTCTTCTTCTTCAATCGAAAAGTTTTTGTTTAACACAGTGCTTAATAATTTCCATTGGTCAAGGCGCAAATTGTCAACCACAATAACAAATACTTTATAATCTTGTTCGAGCAAAGGGAATATTTTTTTCTGAAATATACTTGGAGACATTAATGGTTTGTTGGCATTATCTTTTTTAAACCAATCGCAATAGTTCTTTTTAATATATTTTGCAAAGGCATTATTTGCTTCTTCTTTTTGCATATTCAACACTTCTTCCATTTCAATCCCTTTGGCATTTGCCAGCTCAAGTTCCCAGTAAACCAATTTTTTATACACTTCTACCCATTCATTAAAATGCATGGATTCATTGATTTGCATCCCTATTTTTGAAAACTCTGCCTGATAGTCCGATGTGGTTTTTCTGTTAATCAACCGCTGGTTGTCTATGTTTTTTTTGATAGAAAGAAGAATTTGCCGGGGATTCACAGGTTTTAACAGAAAGTCATCAATTTTTGAACCAATGGCTTCATCCATAAGGTCTTCTTCTTCATTTTTTGTAATGATGACAACAGGTATTTCCGGGTGTATGTCTTTTAACCTGCTCAATGTCTCCATCCCACTCAACCCGGGCATGTTTTCATCGAGCAATATAATATCAACCGGGTGGTTTCTGACTTCTTCAATGGCTTTTTCGCCATTTGTGGCGGTATGTACCTGGTAGCCTTTTTCCTGTAAAAAAAGAACATGTGCTTTTAACATATCTATTTCATCATCAACCCATAGGATATTAATTGATTTTTCTGTCATTTGAATTTGATTTTAAATTTTAAAAATACAAAACCCCGAATGATCATTCAGTATAATTGGTCTCAAAGAAATGCATGTAGGTGCTAACAGACTGGTCTTGCATAAGGACATTATAATTCGTTTCATCAATAATGAAAAAATCAATCGTTTCCGATGTAATATCTTTTAATACTTCTTCTTGTTTTTCCATTACATTTTTATAATATTCCATTCCAGCTTTCTTGTTGCTGAATTGTTTAACAACTGCTATCTTGTTTTCATCTCCGAGGTTTTCACCATTGACATTGAGTTCTTTTGTTTTAAAATATTCAACATTAAAGTTGATTATATTAAACATCAATTGATTAATATCTACTTCACTGCCTGCTACCACAACAAAATAATGCGGCAAGTTGGAGTGTGAAAAATATATTTCTTTTGCTGTCTCCCTTTCTTTTTCTTCCTTAACATCCGGATATTTTTCCATAATATGAGCAAGGATATCCTCAGCTTGTTCTGATTGTTCAGTGTCAGGATATTTTTCAATATAAGCGTTTAGTCTTTTCTGGAACATTTTTGGCGGATTTGTTTGTCCATAAGACAAGAGCTCCAGGTAATCGAATTTCCTGATCAGTTCTTTCCTGTCTGCATATTTTTTGTCAGCAATATCTGCTAATTCTTTTACTTTGGCATATTGTTTATTCTTGTATGCATAATATGCTTGCTCATATGCTTTTCCTGCTTCACTTTGCAGCAATTGAATATTTTTCAAATAGTCCGGGTCTTTTAATACTTTCGCATGAATGCTTTCCGGAAAATTATTCAGGATAAGCTGCTTGTATTGATTGGCCCGGGAATGGTTGTTCATTTCTGTATAAAGCTTGTATAACTGATAGTAGCTCAACAGCGTAAAATCAGATTCAGGGTATCGTGTAACAAGTTCTTTGTATTGTTTGGTTGCCTGTTCGTAGTCTTTTAAATCTTCCTGATAAATTCTGGCTGCTCTGAAAAGAGATTCTTTGATTCGTTCATGAGACAGTTCCATTAATGAATCGGTAAGTGGTATTTCCCGTAAATAATATTCTCTGCTTGTCTTGCTCAATTTCTTTTTTTCTTCCTGTGCTTCTGCATCTTCTGCTATTTCTTCCTCGAATTCTGACCCCATTTCGGTGGATTTGTCTGATCTTCTCCAGTTGTCTTCCAGTTTTCGGTCTCCCCATTTTGCCTGAAACTCCTGTTTTCCTCTTTTGACCATAGAAGGATTATAGAAATACCATTTCCCCTCGCTTTGTCCACCACCCTCATTGAGTCTGTTGCGATAGTAATATTGATTTAATGCGCGGTTGCTTTCTTCAATCTGCCGCTGGCGTTCTCTTTCTTTATATTCAGCAATATTCCGGTCAATAACTGCCAAACGGTCTTTTTCACTCATCTGTGCAAGCTGCTGAAGGCTGTCTTCACGTTCAACAGTATTCAGATTATCAACCAGATCAATCAATACTTCGGTTTTTTCCATGATCCGTTCATAATCAGGATAGTTATCGGTAATGTAAATTGATGCACTATCATAATATGCACCGGACTTTTTATATTCTTTTCGCTGGTAATAAATATCTGCAATGGTAAGATACGACGTGGTCTTTTGAATATCATTGTCCACACTGGTTTGAGCTGATTTTTTATAGTAGTCCAACGCCTGTTCCTTGTTGCCGGCTCTTTCTTCAATATTGCCCAGGGCGTAATATATTTGATCCTGATATTCAATATTTTTGTCGTCTTTAAGCATACCAAGTAATTGTTTTTTAACTTCTTCAAGGTTGCCACTCCCTTTTCTATAGCATGTTGCTTTATTAATTTTTGCATTGAATGCCATTTTATAGGGCGGATTTTTTTTAATGACTTTATCATATTTTTCCGTGGCCAGAACAAGGTCCCCCGTCTCCTGGTATAACTGAGCCAGTATAAATGTATACCGGATTCGCTTATCCCGTTTTCTCTCTTTTTCAATGACTTCTTCTAAATAGTGGATTGCCTCATTATACTGTTCTTGCTTTAAATGATAATCTGCATACGTTGTGTAGTAATCAACATCTATATATTCTTTATACTCTTTTGAGATTTTATCAAGAAATTCTTTTGCTTCTTTAAATTCGTATCGTTCGTTTTCGATTCTGGTTAACCATATTAATGCTTTGTATTTTACTTCATCGGTTTTGAATTCACGAATTATATACCTGAATGTTTTGATGGCCATCATAAATTCATGTTCATAAAAATATGCTTTGCCCATCATCAAATAGCTGTCATCAACCCATTTATTATACTCTGTCCTGTTATAATATTCTTTTTCTTTATCAGTAAGTTTTTTTCGATCACTTTTCTTCTTCTTCAGGTTTTTGGGTTTGGCCGTGATAGAATGATTCTCAATTACTTTTGTTGCTTTATCTATGGCTCTTTCCATTTCGGGAGCAACGGATTGGGCTATATTTTCATCGCCATATTTGAATATGGGCAATATATGAGTATAATCTTCTTCAAATGAGTCGTCCACTTTTTGAAGGCCTGATTTAAAACTCTCTTTCCCATTAAAATATGCATTATACCTGGCTGTAATATTATGATATGTACGGTTAACAAATGTATTCTTTTCTGTAGAACATGCCAGGAGAAAAAGAAATGCTCCAAATATATATATTAACTTATTAATTTTCAATCTCTTAATTCTATTTATCAATGAATAATAAATCAACATGAAAAACACCATCTAAAAAAATGATATTGTTAAAAATAAAATAATGTAGCAGTTACTCATTAAAATTTATTCGACTGCTGTTACTTCTTTGACCTCAGGTATTTCTTTTTTCAGGGCCTGTTCAACTCCTGATTTGAGTGTGTGTTGTCTGAAAGGGCAACCTCCACAAGCGCCAAGGAGTTTAACTCTGACTACTTTGTCATCGGTTACTTCTACCAATTCAATATCTCCTCCATCTGCCTGCAGATAAGGTTTAATTTTTTTTATTGTATTATTTACCTGATCGAAAAATGTGTTGTTTTCTTGATTTTCCATTCGTTAAAAATATGTTTAATTAATTAATAATCCTGTTATAAAGTTTGGAAATAATCACATGCTGTTTTTCAATATTATGACATTTATAAAATCATATTTGTAGTTTAAACGGATATACATTATTAATATTATTAAGACGTGTATATCTATTTTCAATAAGTTCATTATGTTTTTTTGGCTGCAATATAAAAACTTTTTTCCATATTATTTAAAAGTTAGAAGAGTATTCACCACACACCCCTCTAACTTCTATATTTTTTAAGGTTCTACCCTTATTTTAGTGGTTAAATATTTATATTATGGTATTACTGCAAATTTAGTGGAACCAGAATCTTTTTAGAATGCAGAATTTAAAATCAGAAGAATATCTACTTTAACAAAAACAAAGAAAAACGAAAAACAATGAAAGTTTGACATTGCTCTTCTAACTTCTACACTTCTAACTTCTAAATTCCATTTCTTTATTCTTTCCATTTAATTAACAGTAAAACCTATATTATACAAAACACTGTTTAAATATAGTTGTAAATGTGGTTGAAATATTGCTTTTTTGATTGATGCAATATAGTTGCTCTTTTTTCTTCTGTTGATAAAATATGTTCAGCAGGATTCCAAAATTTTTCATCAAAATCTTTAACCCGGTTATCAACCACCATAACCCCTTCGCTTTCAAGCAATTCCTTCATTGTATCTGGCCATCCAAAGTATTGCTTTCCGGTTAACATTCCGTTCCTGTTCACTACTCTGTGTGCCGGTATGCATTTTTCGGATCCAAAGGACTTATTCAATGCCCATCCCACAGTTCTGGCTGCTCCCGGAGAGCCAATACAATTGGCAATAGCACCATATGAAGTGACTCTGCCATATGGTATTTGTTGTGTCACAAAGTATACCATCTCAAAAAAATCATTCGTTTGGTGGTTCATTGATCTCCTTTGTCTGGGATAGTTTAAAGCGCATATATAATATTTTTTTCCCTTGTTCCAGGAACATATTTTCATAGTATGTTTTTATTTCCAGATCAAATATTTCGTTGCTATACACATGAAGGTCTTCAAACAATTTCAACGGAGAAATATGGTTATAGGCCAATACCTTCCGGGTATAGTCAAACAAAGCCTGGTTGTCAGTTTTAAGATGAATGATGCCATCATCTTTCAGGATTTTTCTATACAAATTCAAAAACCTTGAAGAAGTCAGCCGTTTTTTTATTCGTGCTTTTTTTTCTTGTGGGTCGGGAAATGTAAGCCATATCTCAGCGACTTCATGTTCAGCAAAAATTGCATCAATAAATTCTATATAGGTACGGATGAACGCCGCATTGTTGATTTGTTCGTGGATGGCCTGTTTCGCCCCTTTCCATATTCGTGCACCTTTTATATCCACTCCGATAAAATTGATATGGGAATATTGCCTGGCCATTTCGACCGTGTATTCCCCTCTTCCACATCCCAGTTCCAGTATAATGGGATTGGAATTTTTAAAAAAATCCTTATTCCATCGCCCTTTTAATGGGTGTGCCATGCTGTTGATGACCTCTATTTTAGGCTTGATGACATTATCGAAGGATTCAACCTCTGCAAATTTCTGAAGTTTACTCCGGCTTCCCACGTGATTATTAGTTTCTTTTTTTTACAAATCGTTTAATGCTCATTCCTACATCAATGACCCCTGGTAATGGGTATTTTCTCATTCCGTGAATGACTTCAAATGTATATATTCCCTGTTGAGGAAAACGAATATTTTGTTTGTAAGGAAGAGACAGATCATATATATCTCCTAAACCACTTCCTTTCCATTTTCCTTTTTTATCGGCCAATAAATAATTTACCGTATCTGTTACTTCTTGATTGTCAGGAGAAGTGATGGTGATAAATAAAATAATATTACGGAGGGGGTAATCATTGGTATGTCTGATGGTAAAATAGATATCAAATCCATTGACTGTATCAGTGATATTTGGTGTAAACACCATGATTTCATCTTTATTCCATAATTCGTCAGAGACTTTATAATTTTGCCTGTAAATACTGGTATTATCGCACCCCCAAAAAAACAAAAGGACTATAGTTAAACATATAAGTTGAATTCTCAGTTTCATTGTTTGTTTTGTTTATTTTTATTCCTGTTTCTATTTTTTCTTTTGTTCTTGTTATTCTTATTGTTCTTGTTTTTCGAGGAGAAACGGTCCAGGTTATCTTGTCCGACAGCATTTTTGTAATCCAATGCCTCCTCCTGAGAAGGCAATGACTCTTTTTTTCCTTCAAGGTCGGGGGGTAGTACTCCCTTTTTATTGAGTTCAATGATTTCTTTAACCCTTTCTACACTAATTTGGATCATTCCTTTGGTTGCATTCTTATCTTGTCCATCTGCATAAGCATACTGCATTGTTCTTCTTAAAACATCTGTATTCTTATGATGGGCTGTACCCTTTTCGGTTTTAAGAGGAATAGACGTTTTAGGAAAATCTTTTTGGGTATCTAAATAATTGGCCACTTCAAAATTAAGACAACATTTCAGCTTTCCGCATTGGCCGGCTAATTTTTGCGGGTTCAAGGATACATTTTGATATCTTGCTGCATTGGTAGAAACAGATGTAAAGTTTGACAACCAACTTGTGCAACAGGTGGTTTGTCCACAAGGCCCGATGCTTCCGATTCTGCCGGCTTCCTGCCGGGCTCCGATCTGTCGCATCTCAATCCTGATTTTCAATTTTTCTGCCAATACCTTGATCAATTCTCTGAAATCAACACGTTCATCGGCAATGTAATAAAATATCGCTTTGGTCTTATCGCCCTGAAATTCCACATCGCCAATTTTCATATTCAGTTTTAAGTTCTTTGCTATTTCCCTGCTTTTGATTAACAGTTCTTTTTCTCTCCTTATGGCTTCCCGCCATTTTTGAATGTCTCCTTCCTTGGCTTTTCGATATATTTTTTTAAAATCATGATTTTGAAGATTGATTTTTGACTTTTTCATCTGTTCATACACTAAATGCCCCATAAGTGATACAATGCCAACATCATATCCCACAGAAGTCTCAACAACGATAATGTCTCCATTTTTCAACTTCAATCCGTTTACATTTTCAACATATTCTTTACGGGTGTTCTTAAATCGTACTTCAACTATTTTTAACCGGTTATTGGCATCCGGGATATCCTGCAACCAGTCGTATACTTCTAACTGATTGCAACCCTTTGCATAACATGATTTTAATTCATATATATTGGATCCTTTAAATGATTCATCGTGTGCTATATATTCTCGTGAGCTCATTGATTCTGTATGTTAGGTGAATGTTAAATAATATAACTACAATGTAAAGAAAATTATTTTTTTAATAAGACCATTAATTTTAATATTAAATCTAAAAAGACCAGCTTATTATTGGCATTCATTTCAATATGCCTG
This sequence comes from uncultured Bacteroidales bacterium, assembly GCA_964549265.1. Lineage (GTDB taxonomy): Bacteria > Bacteroidota > Bacteroidia > Bacteroidales > JBBRXJ01 > CAYMKE01. The sequence continues at coordinate 20,262 of CAZJWE010000013.1, forward strand.
AAGGCTTTATTCAGTTCATTGGTGATTGCACAGGCATTGCGTTCATTTATAAATTCTGAGAATTTTGCTGAAAAATTTTTCTCATTATCTGTCAAATACACAATTGAAGGGGTATTAAACCCTGTAATAAAATTTTCACGGACCATGCGAAGCGTATACTGAAGATATTGTTTTAGTTTTTCCCTGCCATTGGATGTCATTTCATCTATCCATTGGTATATCTCAAATACTTTGCTTGAATAAGACAACCGCATCATTTGGACAAACATATCAAAATTATACCGGTATTCATCATCGCTGTTTATTAAGTTAATAGCTGTAAGATAATTGCCATTAGCCAGGTGGATGATATTTTGGGTTTCGTTTTTATCCAATTGAAATGTATTTTTTAATGCCAATTGCATGCTTTCGTCATCTATTCTGGGGATTTTAATGATTTGAGTTCTGGATAAGATCGTAGGCAATATATGATCTGTGTTGGATGCAACAAGGATAAAAAGCGTTTTGGGTGGCGGGTCTTCCAAAATCTTCAGCAACTTATTTGCCGATGTGGTATTCATGGTCTCAGGGCACCAAATGATCATTGTTTTATATTCCGCCTCATACGTTTTCATGCTCAATTTCTTAATAATCACATCGCTTTCTTTCCTGTGAATACTACCTTGTTTGTTTTGTATCCCCAAATGTGCATACCATTGTGCAGGGTTTAGATAAGGGTTTTCAATAACTTTTTCACGCCATTTTGCCAGAAAGGTGTCGCTCGTTTCTTTGGCGTCTCCTATAGGAAATACAAAATGCAGGTCAGGATGTATGAGTTTATTAAATTTTTTACATGAATTACAAACTCCGCATGCATCATGTTCATGTTTATCCGTACAACAAATATATTGTGCATATGCTATCGCCATGGCCAGATTGCCTGTTCCTTCCTGACCTAAAAACATTTGGGCATGGCTAATTCTGTTTTCCTTAACCGTGTTGATTAATGTTCTTTTGATATTGTTATGTCCTAATACGTCTTTAAATAGCATAAAATTTTAATATTATTTCAAAATGTTTCTTTTAGTCAATTCTCTTTGGTATTTACGTGCATTGATTATATGTTGCTGATATGTTTTAGAAAAAACATGATACCTTGAAAAATCATCTTTTGCACAAAAGTAAAGATAATCATGATCTTCATAATTCAACACAGCGTTGATGGAACTCACAGGAGGAAAAGCAATTGGTCCCGGTGGGAGTCCATAATTTAAATAGGTATTGTAAGGCGACTCTATTTCAGTATGCTTTTTTAAAACACGCTTTACAGAATCCGGTAATAAATATTTTACAGTAGGATCTGCCTGTAAACGCATTCTTTTTCTTAGCCTGTTGATATATACTCCTGCAATTTTGGGCTCTTCTTCTTTGTGTGGTGTTTCTTTGTAAACAATGGAAGCCAGCGTACTTACATCCACTTTTGTAAGGTTCAGTTTTTGTGCTTTTTCAAGCCGTTCCTGTGTCCAGAATTTATTGTACTCCTTTAACATCCTGTCTATAAACTCCTTGGCTTTTGTATTCCAATAAAATTCATAGGTGTCGGGTATAAAAATCGCTTTGACAGTATGGAGTTCAAATCCCAGGTTTCCTACAAATTCTTCATTTGTGAACAACATCATTAATTCAGCAGAATCTGCTTCTATTTGTTTTCCTATCACAGCGGATAATTGTTCAACCGTTTCAATATTATTAAAAATGACATCTACAGGGTCCTGTATCCCTGCTCTGAGCTTTGAAACCAATTCCTTATTGGTCATTTGATCAGCTAATACATACCGGCCGGGGTGAACCTTGTTGTAATGCATCTTTTCTGCCAACCATTTGAATGAAGACAAATCTGAAATAAGTGGTGCTAAAGAATCAAGAACCTGATCAAAGGTTGCTTCCGAAGGAATATATACATTCACTTTTTCCTCTCCATTTTTAACATGGACAATAGGTGAATATATTTTTTGGTATACATTATAGGCATAAACAACAAAAACAACAATACCAATAAAAACAACTGTATAAAATATTTTCTTTAGTGCACGTTTACTCATTATTCTGCTTTTTACAATTTAATTAATTATTATTCGTCTATTATTCCATTTTAATAACGAATGGTTAAAAAATAAAAGTAAAAATAAATAATTTTATTTTTCTGCTTTTATTTTTCTGCTTTTATTTTTAGTCTGATTTTTATTGCATTTAACCCGGAAAATTCATGCCATTAGCTTTGTGCAGATGCAAGGCGCCTAAGCCCGCAGACATAGTAATCTATTTCAAGGGCTTAGCAACGAAGCAGATGTACAAAGATAATGGCAAGCATTACCCCAAATTTGGGTTAATAAAAAAAGGGTTTTAAAAGGAGTTACACAAGAGACAAACACTACTTAAGAACGAGGCACAGGCCCGGTATATTGATAGAAATATGATATTTTGTTTTGCGTGTCATCGAATGTATAAATTTTCTTTCCTTTGTTTTCTGCATAAAAACTCATCAATGCAAAATCTCCAATACACATCATTCCATGGATTATCATAAATACAAGTGCAAAAAAGATGGCATGTCTTCCAACGATAAATGCATAAAAAGTGCATCCAATAATGATTGCTATAAACGGAGCCAGTGCAACAATTATAAATTTTTTCCTGTTTGTAACATACTTATCTGCTGTGGCATAAAAGATCATTTTTTTAACATCTGCACCAAAACGAATATTTTTAGCGCCCAATAGTTTAAATATTAAAGCATGAATACCTTCATGCACAGGGATGATGATGGTAAATCCTGTAACCAAAGCAATGGCAGATGCCCATAAAATATGATTCCATGGATACAATGAATAGATGATGTTTTGAATTAAAAAGTAGAGCAAAAAAACAAGCAAAATCGAGTGAAATATATAAAACGAATTCATCACCGAATTTTTCTTTTTGATATAGTTGAATACAAACCCGGTGATTTGAGCATGGGGAAGCTCTTTTATTAACGTATAATCAGGATTGTTTATCAATTCGTCAAGAGTTGGTGTCATTTTTTTATTCATTTAACCTGCAAAAACCAAACCATAAGCCGTTTTGCCCTGCATCATTTAAAAAGTTCCCTGTATATATCTTTAATCTCTTTGATGTAAATGATGTCAATATTAGCAGGTTGTTTCTGTAACTTCTTTTCACTGTATTTGGATATAAAAATCCGCTTGAGCCCCAATTTTTCTGCTTCTCTGATCCGGTGTTCAATACGGCTGACCGGCCTTATTTCTCCTGTCAGTCCTACTTCAGCTGCAAAGCATGCATCATGACTCACAGGGATATCAACGGAAGAGGACAATATGGCAACAATCACTCCCAAATCAATGGCCGGGTCTGCCACTTTGATGCCACCGGCGATATTTAAAAAGACATCTTTTGAAGCAAGTTGAAACCTGGCTTTTTTTTCTAATACAGCCAACAACATATTCAATCTTCTGATATCAAAACCTGTAGTTGACCGTTGTGGTGTTCCATAAACAGCAGAACTAACCAGGGCTTGTGTTTCTATTAAAAAAGGCCTGTTGCCATCCATTGTTGCAGCAATTGCTACGCCACTGAGTTGAGCATTGGTATTGGATATTAATATTTCAGAAGGATTGGACACTTCTCTCAGGCCTTTTTCAAGCATTTCAAAGATAGCAATCTCAGAGGTAGAACCAAACCGGTTTTTATTGACGCGGAGCAATCTAAACATATGATTCAGGTCGCCCTCAAAATGCAGGACTGTATCTACCATATGTTCCAATACTTTAGGGCCGGCAATGTTCCCTTCTTTGTTTATATGCCCAATCAGGATGACCGGAACCGACGATATTTTAGCAATTTTAATCAATTCACCTGCACATTCCCTGACTTGTGATACTGTGCCGGGTGATGATTCAACACGTTCGCTGTATAAGGTCTGAACAGAGTCAATTATGATTACATCAGGAGATAATTCATTGATGGATTGGATGATGTTTTCAAGTAATGTCTCGCTTAAGATATAGCAAGACGGATTAAGTGTCCCGATACGTTCTGCTCTGAGTTTTATTTGTTGATTGCTTTCTTCTCCTGAAACATATAGTATTTTTAATTCATTTGCCAATAAAGCCACCTGAAGCGCCAAAGTAGATTTTCCAATACCCGGTTCTCCGCCTACCAACAGCACTGAGCCCGGAACCAATCCTCCACCCAGTACACGGTTTAATTCATTTATTCTGGTATTTAATCGTGTAAAATGGGTGGCTTCAATATCGTTAATTGGTTTTGGCGTTGCCAATGCAACCTTTTCCCGTTGGCCGGAAAAACTTTTTGTTTTATGTACTTTTTCTTCAATAAATGTATTCCATTCATTACAATTATTGCATTTGCCCATCCACTTAGGAGATTCGGCACCGCAATTCTGACAAACAAAAATACTTTTACTTTTAGCCATACAAAGAAGCTATTTTTCCTTCTTAATTTTTTCAATGATTGCAGTAGAAGAATAATTTTCTACCAATTCAATGGTAATAACCTCTCCGCCTTTCTCTTTAACTATATCATAGCCCACAATCTCATTGACTTTATAATCCCCGCCTTTTATTAAAACATCAGGCTGAATCATTTGGATCAATTCAATAGGAGTGTCTTCATCAAAAGGAATGACATAATCTATAAAATGCAAAGAGGCCAGTATTAATTGACGGCTGTATTCATCCATAACCGGCATTTTTTTCTTGATGCGATGAATGGACTGGTCTGTGTTGACACCAACAAACATAACATCACCATACGACGCTGCTTTTGCAAGGTATTCAACATGTCCGCGATGCAAAAGATCAAAACAACCATTTGTAAAGACAATCCTATGGTCTTTGAAATTGGATGAAGAAACAATGGGCTCTAAATTGTCTTTAGTGAGAATTTTAGATTTTACTATATCTAATTGGTTCATCAGTTTATTTTTTAATTAGTGTTTGTTCCATCATGTCCGCTAACTTCGTTACGCTTGCCCCAAAATTATTTACATCAGTAAACTGCGCTTTTGGTTGCTGCGCAAGCCTCGTTATCGAACATTATGATCCAAACACTTGAGTTTATAGATAGGCACTAATTAAATGCTCGTTATTAATTTTTATTTTCATATTACGAATGATTAACCGGATTCATGCGCTTCTTCTTTCCTGTAAAGAACAACAAAAAGAATGAAATGCCGCCCACAAGCAATATCATAACAGCTTGTGATTCATGCATTAAAGTGGCATAAGCTGTGCCAATTTCTTCATTTATTCCATAAAGCCCTGCCAGGCCTAATTTTATAAATAAATGAAATACACCAATCCCCCCCTGCACCGGTAAAGACATAGCAAGGCTTGCAATGACCAATATAAACAAACCATCTACAAATGATAGCACAGATGTTTCTGAAAATGAAAAAAGCACAACATAACTCATTAAAAAATACATTGTCCAAATAAAGAGTGTATGCATCAGAAAATAGCGGCGCCTTCTCATATGAAAAACCGTTTTCACACCCGACATGACCCCTGCAAGCAGTTTTTTAAATTTGATGATCCCGGGGCTTGCATGAATCTTTTCTTTTTTATAAAAATACATAAAAATAAGTGCAATAATTAGTAAAGCGGCAACAATATATACTAAAAGCGGTATATCTTCAACAAATACCAATTTACGGGTCACACGCCCATATATATTTTCTCTGATAAACGCTCCGAATGTTTCAATTTTTAACAAGATTGTGATGAGCGTAATAAAAATGAGTGTGAACAGGTCAATAGCACGTTCAATGATTACTGTTCCGATGAGGGTATCAAACGGAATGTTTTCTTTTTTGCTAACAGCACCACAGCGTGTTACTTCTCCGAGCCGTGGAAAGGCAAAATTAACCAGATACCCCACCATAACAGCATAAAAAGTGTTTTTGGTTTTTGGAGTATATCCTAATGGTTGGATGAGAAGATTCCATCGCATGGCTCTGCTGACATGACTTAAAAGAGCCAGAAACAACGACAATATAACCCATGAATAATTGGCATTTTTCAAATGATGTGCTAATTTATCCAGCTCTACTTCCTTAAAAGCCTGATACAATAAAAGGATTCCTACGGAAAGGAATACCAAATATTTTAAGATATTTAAAAGTTTTTTTTTCAATTGGCAGAACCTTTAACAAGTTTATTGGTATTAGTATCCGGGTAAATAACACTTGGCTTAAATGTTTTTGCCTTCTCAAAATCCATGGAGGCATATGAAATCACAATCACAACATCTCCTGTTAGAATCTTCCGGGCAGCAGGCCCATTCATGCAAATCGTACCACTGCCCCGTTCGCCAACTATTACATATGTCTCAAGACGTTCTCCATTATTGATATCTAATACCTGTACCCTTTCATTTTCAATAAGATTAGCGGCATCCATTAAATCCTCATCTATAGTAATGCTTCCTACATAATCTATTTCAGTAGAGGTAACCTTCACCCTGTGTATTTTTGATTTTACTATTTGTATGTTCATATTAATTATATACTCCTTATTTAATCTATTGTTGCAAACGAATATTTTTTAAATACAGTACACTGATTTGCTTAAGGGATGCAAATTTAATAAAATTTTAAATTATCTATCAGTCGAACCTCATCAACTTTTACTGCAACAAACCCTCTTACTCTTAGTTTTGCATGTTGTTTCCATTGCCCGACAGGTTGTAACGTTAATTCATCGGCTATTTCAAAATAATCTAAAGATAAATAATCATTTGATTGGATTGTATTTATCACATACTGTTTAACGTGGCCTACAGGATGATCAAATGCTATTTCCCGGGCTTCAAAAAGTGTTTGGGGAATTCGTATGGCATTTTTTCTTTGAACGGGTGTTAATAATGCATTACGCGAACTCAATGCCAGGCCGTCATGATCTCTGATTAAAGGACAACCTATGATGTTGACCGGCATATTTTTTTGTTTTACGAGTGCTTTAATAATCATCAATTGCTGGTAATCTTTTTCACCAAAAAAAGCATCATGAGGCCGGACAATTTCAAACAACCTGTGAACCACCTGTGCAACTCCTTTAAAATGGCCTTTTCTGTGTTTTCCCTCCATCACTGTCTCAAGGTATCCAAAATCAAAATCCGTTTCAACCGGTTTATGATAGACTTCTTCTTCAGATGGTGTGAATACAATATCATTGTCGGATAAATGGTTTGACAGTTTGTTCAAATCGTCTTCTATAGTTCTCGGATAGCGCTCATAATCATTGCGATCGTTAAATTGGGAAGGGTTTACAAAAATACTGACAACAATGATATCACATTCTTTCTTTCCACATTTAATCAATGAAATATGCCCTTCATGTAAGGCTCCCATAGTGGGCACAAAACCAATTCTAAAATTCCTGTTTTTAAGGTGCTCTACAGATGATTTCAAATCATCTGTTTTTTTTGTTACGATCATAAAATTGAATTATAAAGTATGTTTTTATCATGATTTATTGCATAATAGAGCAAACAAAAATAATGAATTCAATATGATAATCTAAGGAACAGCTTAAAATAATGGTTCAATTTTAAATATTGATTGATTTGAAAATCACAATTTATTAAATTTATCAACCATTTTTTAGAATAAAGCCATCATCTTGATATTGTAAGGGGATTTCTAAAAATAGTTTTTTGTAAATGAAAAGAAACTAAAAATTAAAGCACAAAGCAGAGGGTGAAATACTCCGCAAACTTAGCCATAGCTATGATAAGAAAAGATTTTACCCGACAACCAGGTGATTCAATTTTGTAGTTGTTTGGAATAAAAAGCTATTTTTAGATGTTACCTTAAATGAATAGTTTATATTTTTTACTAATTTTGCATCTTGATCATTAGTTATATACCAAACACTTTGAGATGAAAAAAAAGAAAAATATACTTTTTGTAACCCAGGAGATCACTCCATATCTTCCTGATACAAAACTGTCAAAACTTGGCCGTTATTTGCCACAAAAAATCCAGGAAAAAGGAAATGCAATACGTACATTTATGCCGAAATACGGATGCATAAAAGAAAGAAGGAATCAATTGCATGAAGTCATTCGCTTATCAGGAATGAATTTGATTATTAACAACAACGACCATCCATTAACGATTAAAGTTGCTTCCATTCAGACCGCCAGAATGCAGGTATATTTTATTGATAATGAAGATTATTTTGGCAGAAAACATATTTTAAAAGACGAAAACGGAGAAGAATTTTCTGACAATGACGAGCGCATTATTTTCTTTGCAAGAGGTGTCATTGAAACCATAAAAAAACTCAATTGGTCTCCTGACCTGATCCATTGTATCGGATGGGTTCCAAGTCTGATCCCGCTCTATATCAAGAAAAGCTATTACGATGACCCTCTTTTTAGTAAAACAAAAATGGTGTATTCTATTACAGGCCCTGAATTTCACAATCCATTGCGAAAAAAATTCAAGGAAAAGGTCCTGATGGAAGGCATCGAAGAAAATGACCTGGAACTATTGAATGAACCTACTTATAATAATTTAAACAAACTGGCCATTCATATGAGTGACGGAGTTGTTAAAGAAAAAGGGGACATCAATAATGAACTGGAAGCATACCTTGATCAAAGCGACACATTAACATTGGAACATAATCCCGAAAATGATGATTATGATGAGGACTATATGGATTTTTACAATAGATTATTTGAATAAACAAGCAAAAAATGAAGCATTTATTTTTTATTTTGATTTTTATTTCCATCTTGTACGGATGTGAAGATAAAAATGAAACCATCACCTTAGGAAAAGACATTTTAATCAATAAAAATGACAGTTTAAAACATTTTACAGATACTACATTATTTGCATATACGGCAAAAACAGATTCTGTTGCATCAACAAATTTTAATATAAATCTGCTCGGATCATATAAAAATGACACATTTGGAGCCACAAAGGCAGAAATATTTACCCAAATTGTCCCTGTGACTCTTGACTCTGCTTTGGCCGGCACCGTTTATCAAAACTTAGATTCTGTTGCTTTGTATTTACGCTACAATGATATTTACGGCAATGCTTCTTCTCCGTTAAAAATAAAAGTCTATCCTTTGAATCAAGATATTTCTAAAAAAGGATTTTCGCATATAACCCCTGAAAATTATTATGATCCGTCGAAACTACTTAACGATTCAACAAAACAATTTCACGTCAGCCAACAGGATAGTCTTATCCGGATCAGCCTCAACAAAACATTAATCAAAGAATTAATTCTGGAAAACAGTACCGAAGATAATGCTTATGAGGATAATGTTGATTTTTTCAATTACTTTAACGGGTTTTATTTTTCGACTACAATGGAAAATACAACCGGCGAAGGAAATATTATTGCAATAGATTTAATCAATAATGACACCAAACTAAACCTGTATTATAATGACACCATTTTTGATTATGAGGTTAACTCAACATGCTCAAGGTTAAACCTCTATAGCCATGATTATAATGATGCATCCATCCAACCGTATCTCAATGACACAACCAATGTTTATCCAAACACCTATATTCAATCCATGGCAGGTGTTGAAACCATCATTGAATTGGAGAACGATTTTCCGAATGATTTGAATGTTGTGTTAGATGCACAGCTCATCATACCGGTAGAAGATAATTATACCAATCCATTCCAACAATTAACTTTACGAACAGAAAATAAAGAAGGTGTTCCAACCATTTTACCTGATGACCCGTATTATACTGGGAGTAACAAATATATTGGTGGTTACTATAATCATACAAACATGAATTATACTTTTAATATCACGCGATACATCCAGAAAATAGTATGTGAGGGGAATGAAACAGAGTTTTGCAACCATAACCTGACAAATAAATTACATGTATTTCCCGGATTTTACAAGAATAATGCATTACATTATAATAATGAAATAATGAATCATGTGATATTGAAGTCCACTGGGATAAAGATTAAAATCATTTATTCAAACTAATCTTAAAATTATGTGTGGAATTGTAGGGTACATCGGAGAAAAAGACGCTTATCCGATTTTGATCAAAGGACTTAAACGGCTTGAATACAGGGGATATGATTCAGCAGGGGTTTCTTTACTAAATCATAATGTCAGTTTATACAAGAAAAAAGGGAAAGTTAATGAGCTTGAGGCGTTTATTAAAGGAAAAAAAGTAGATGGAAACATAGGCATTGCCCATACCAGATGGGCTACACATGGTGTGCCGAATGATGTAAATGCCCACCCCCACTCATCGGAAAACAATCATTTTATTCTTGTCCATAATGGCATCATTGAGAATTATGCCAATCTAAAAAAACGGCTAAAAGACAGAGGTTATACATTTAAAACACAGACAGACACAGAAGTTCTTGCCAACCTGATTGAATACATCTATTTAAAAGGAAATGTAAGCGCTGAAATAGCTGTGAGGCTTGCGTTGAATAAAATCATAGGGGCTTTTGGAATTGTTGTTATTTGCAAAGATGAACCAGACAGGTTAATTGCTGCACGCAGAAGCAGTCCCATCGTAATCGGAGTGGGAGAAAACGAATATTATATTGCATCAGATGCTACTCCCATTATAGAATATACAAAAAGTGTCATTTATCTTAGTGATAATAATGTTGCCATTATAAAAAAAGATGAATTTTCGTTAAAGACCATAAAGAATGACACCCTTACGCCTAAAATCCAAAAGTTGGATATGGAGATTGGCGACATTGAAAAGAACGGATATGATCATTTCATGCTCAAGGAGATTTTTGAACAACCCCGTTCAATATATGATACATTCAGAGGAAGGGTTCATAAAGAAATACCACAAATCCATCTCGGAGGTTTATACAATGTGATGGATGACCTTGTCAATGCCAAACGGATCATTATTGTAGGATGCGGCACCGCATGGCATGCAGGCCTTATTGGAGAATATTTATTTGAAGAATTTGTGCGTATTCCTGTAGAAGTAGAATATGCATCAGAATTCAGGTATAGAAACCCTGTTCTTTATAAAGACGACATTGTGATAGCCATTAGTCAGAGTGGCGAAACGGCCGATACACTGGCGGCTATTCAAATGGCCAAAGAGGTGGGTGCTTTGGTGTTGGGTATTTGTAATGTTGTTGGATCAAGCATCCCACGTGAAACACATGCCGGTGTTTACACCCATGCCGGCCCTGAAATAGGTGTGGCTTCAACAAAAGCATTCACAGCGCAAGTGACTGTTTTATTTATGATGATGATGGTATTGGGAAAAAAGAAAAATAAAATATCAGACAGTCAATACAAAGAGTTGACTATAGAACTCACCAGGATTCCTAAAAAAATTGAACAGATATTAAAACAAAATGATTATTTCAAGGAGATAGCCAAGTTATATAAAGATGCGAATAATTTCCTTTACCTCGGACGGGGATATTATTATCCTGTGGCATTGGAAGGGGCATTAAAGCTCAAAGAAATCTCATACATCCATGCAGAAGGGTATCCTGCTGCTGAAATGAAACACGGCCCGATTGCCCTGATAGACAAACAAATGCCCGTGGTGATTATTGCAACAAAAGATAAATCGTACGACAAAATTGTAAGCAATATACAAGAAATTAAAGCCCGTAATGGCATTGTGATTGCAGTCGTCACAGAAGGAGATGAAATCATCAGAGACATGGCTGACCATGTGTTGGAAGTCCCCGAATCGAATCCGGCACTGGGGCCATTGCTCACTGTCATCCCATTGCAATTACTATCATATCATATTGCTGTTTTCCGTGATTGCAATATAGATCAACCCCGAAACCTGGCCAAATCCGTTACGGTTGAGTAACATCAACATATTCGAGGCAGTTGTTCTCCGGCCAGCATATCAATGATCCGTTTTCCACCAATCCTGGTGTGTAAAACATTCATTCCCGGATGATCATCTACCACCTCACCAATAATCATGCTTTCTGCTCCAAGTGGATGATTTCTCATGATGTCAATCACTTTGTCAGCATCATGCTCTTTTACGACCATCATCACCTTGCCTTCATTAGCCAAATACAAAGGGTCAAACCCAAGCATTTCACAAACGCCCCGTACTTTTTCTTTTACAGGGATTTCTTGTTCATTGATCTCGGTTCCCAGTGATGAATGTTCTGTGAGCTCGCATAAAACGGTTGCAAGGCCGCCACGTGTAACATCACGCATAAACTTCACTTCAATATCCTTTTTTATCACACTCCGTATCAATTCATTCAATGAAGCACAATCAGACATGATATCCGGGTCAATGTGAAGTTCGTTGCGTGCCCCCAACACAGCAATAGCATGATCGCCAAGACTGCCGTTGATGATGATTTTATCTCCTTTTTCAATAGATACACCCGATGAAATATTGGCATACCGTTCTTCAATGAACCCGATTCCTGCTGTGTTGATAAACACTTTATCGCATTGGCCTTTATTCACAATTTTAGTATCACCTGTAATGATCCTCACTCCTGCCTTACGAGCTTCTTCGGCCATTGTTGACACAATGGTTTCGAGTTCGGTTATAGCAAAACCCTCTTCAATAATGAATGATGCACTCAGGTAAGCAGGTTTGGAACCTGATACGGACAAATCATTCACTGTACCGCAAACAGCCAACTTGCCAATATTGCCTCCTGGAAAAAATATGGGATTGACAACATACGAATCGGTTGTAAAGGTGCAAGAATGCCCTGAAACAGGAATTAATGCAGAATCTGTTAAAAAAAGCTCTTTATCAAGCGGTCTGAAATATTTCAAAAAAAGGTTTGTAATAAGCTCATGACTCATTTTTCCTCCGCTTCCGTGCCCAAGTAATATTGTGTTGTTCATTATCAATGGTTTGTTTAAATTCTAAATTCTAAATTTTCCCAACCTCCGTTCTACTATACCTGTAATAAGCCTGACAAGCACCTTCTCCTGACACCATGCATGCTCCAACAGGGTTTTCAGGTGTACAGGCTTTTGCAAAAAGTGTACATTCAATGGGAGTTTTAAGTCCTTTTAAAATCTCACCACATATACATCCTTTGGGCTCTTTCACCGGTTCTGTCTGAACATCGAACATCTGTTCAGCATCATAATCACGATATTTATTACGAATACCCAGTCCGCTACCCGGCAAGGTCCCAATGCCTCTCCACCAATCTTCCCTGTATTCAAAGACTTCGTTCATCATTTCCCGGGCTTTGATGTTGCCTGTGTGTTTTACAACTCTCTTATATGCAGTCTCTACTTTGGGGTCATTGTTTTCAATTTGTTCTATCAACATACAGATGGCCTGCAATAAATCTGCTGGCTCAAAACCTGAGACCACAACCCCTAAGCCAAATTTTTCAGGAATGGCATTGTAAATATGTGTCCCGGTCACCGCAGTCACATGGCCTGGAGCAATGTATCCGTTAATATTCACGCCTTCGTCAATCAATGCTTCCATGGCCGGGGGCATAATTTTATGTGAGCTGAATGCATAAAAATTAGTGATATTTTTATTTTTAGCTTTTAAAATAGCTGCTGCAGTAGCCGGAGCCGTTGTTTCGAATCCTATTCCCAGGAAAAGAACATTCTTCTCAGGATGTTCTTTCGCAATCTTAAGGGCATCCATCGAGGAATATACAATGCGGATATCTTTTCCTGCTGCACGTTCTTTGTTAAGCGTGGATGATGAACCGGGAACCCTGATCAGGTCACCATACGTTGCTATAATGTTCTCAGGCAGTTGTGATAAAGCAATGGCTTTGTCAATATACCGAATGCTCGTCACACAAACCGGACAGCCAGGGCCGGAGACCAACCGGATATGGCCGGGCAATAAGGAAGGGATGCCAAAGCGCTGAATGGCCATGGTATGCCCTCCGCACACTTCCATTAAATTGACAGGTGTATGTGAGATGCTGCAAATCTTATTTAGTAGTTTTTTAATTATCGCAGGATCTTGATATTCGTCTATGTGCTTCATATGTTTATTTGTTTGGTTGTTTTCTTCTATTGTGGTTTTGGAACGATTTTGAGGAGTTGAGGTATTAAGTTGATCAAGTTAATAATGTTGAATGGATTGATTGGGTTTTGGGGTGAACAAAGTTAAGCAACAATCTCTCTATCCTTCGCTCAATGCCTCCTGTATTCTTATTGAAGTATTGAATAGTTGTATAGGGCGGGAATAATTAACCATTCATCATTAACAATTCACTCCTCCCTTTCATCTTTTTGCTCTTGATTCACTTCATCCAGTTCCTGGAATATTTTCAGCGTTTCCCTGGCTTCCTCTTCATCAATTTTTTCAATGGCAAACCCGGCATGTACAAGCACATAATCACCTATATTTGCCTTGTCAATAAAAGAGAGATTGGCATCAACAAATGAACCACCAATAGATGTTCGGGCAGTATCACCGTCAATAGAGATTATTTTGGCTGGAATAGCTAAACACATATATTATTCGTTTTATATTTATAAATAATGGTAAAAAGTACGTTCTTACTTACATATGAAAACGCAAAATTAATATTAATATTGAGACGATTGAGTGTATCCGCTAATAAATTAAGTTATTATTTCGCCACAAAATCTCTAAAGCACAAAACCATTCAACATATAATTGCTAACATAATCTTATATTTGGTTCTACCACGAATTTAATGGTAACTTGCAATTTGTTTATATGTTGTGTTCTTTCAAAACGATTAATTTTATATTG